>CAZADK010000418.1:0-3182 GCA_964483855.1 uncultured Rhodoferax sp. | reverse complement strand
GTCACACGCGTTACCGGGCCCTTCGTTTTCGAGGCGACGATTCCCACCGCGCAAGGCTTTGATGACGCGAGCGCGTCAGATGGGAGCATGGCGGGCGCCGGCGATCCGGTGGCCGACGAAGACGACGATACCTTCATCGACCGCATGGTCGGCGTGCTGCAGGCTTCGCCGGTGCTGCATCTGCCCGGCAACCAGCAGGTCACACTGACCCAGGTGCGGCGGCCAGCGCGTGCGCTCTGGCTCAGCGCGGAGGCAGTGCGCCGGGCCGACGGCTTGGCGGCGAGCTTGGAGGACGCGGATGCCGCCAATGGGGGCCTGGCGCTGACCTCGGGCGATCCGGTGGCGATCGTGTTCGGCCCGGCCTATGGCACGGTGACGCGCCGGCTGGTGGAGGAGGCCTGGGGCGAAGCGCAACTGCCGGGCCGTGGCTACACCCACCTGTATGTGATCGGCTTTGCGATCGAGCCCGATGCGCGCCAGCGCATCGACGACTACTACAGCCGGCTCGGCCTGCCCGTCACCTATGTGCAGGCCACGCCCGACGTGTTGATGGGCGACCTGCTGAAGAACATGCGCTCGAGCCAGATTTTCAGCGTCTGCGGCCAGCCGGATGTGACCGTTATGGCGGTGGATGCGCCGGCCGATGGCGCGCCGAACGCGCAATACTGGCAGGTCAGGCTCGAAGGCCTGGACGTCTTCGACCCCGCCAACGACCGGGTCGATGCGATCAAGGGCAGGGAGGTGCCGGCATGGTTCCTGGACACCGACTACAACGGCCTGGTGTTTCGGCCACGCCAGGCTTTCTTCCCGCTGACCAGCGCCTGGGACAACCTCAAGCGTTCGCTGCGTGCCGATTTCGATGATGCGGTCTGGGGCCATCTGGCCGGTGACACGAGTGAACCGTTTATTGCCGGCAGCAATACGCAAATTGCGGTCAAGGTCATCGACCACCGCGGCAATGAGTTGATGGTGGTGCGCGAACTAAAGCGCGCAAAAAAGCAGCGTTGACTCGGGAGGAAACGTGATGCCGATGATCCGCAAGGTCACGCTGAAGAACTTCAAGCGGTTCGAGGATGTGACCTTTGTCCTGCCTGGTCAGCTGGTTCTGGCGGGACCGAACAATACCGGCAAGACGACCTTGCTGCAGGCCATCGCAGCCTGGTCCTTGGGCTTGCTGGAGTGGAAAAAGCTGGCGCAGCCGCGAAAGGTCAACCGTGCCTTTGCCTGGGCCGACATCGAGCGTCTGGCATTCAGCGCGGCTGCACTGCGCTCATTCGACCTGCTTTGGCGAAACAGAGCCACCAATGCGCCGCTCGAAAGCGGTCTGCAGTTCGAAGGGCAGCCGGGCGTCATGGCGCTAGAGTTCAGGTTCCAGGCGCCGGGCTTGGTCAATGTTCGACCCAAGGCCGATGTCGACCCGGATCGCCTGGCGGAGATTGTCGAATTTGAGACCGTTTTCATTCCGGCAATTGGTGGCCTCGTGCGCGAAGAGCCGATGCTGGCCGATCGATTGGCGATTCAGTCCCGACTGGCGCAGGCGCGTGCTGGCGAGGTGCTGCGCAATCTCGTGGTGTTGGTACATGCGCGCCAGCTGGAGTGGGCGGCTCTCAATGCCACGCTGACGCGCATGTTCGGCGTCGAGCTGGTGGCGCCGGTTCGTGCAGCCGAGATCACGTGTGAGTATCGGCAAGCGGGCACGCAAGGCCCTTCGTTTGACCTCGCCAGTGCCGGTAGTGGCATGTTGCAAGTCTTGCTCGTGTTGTCGTTGCTGTTGACGCATGACCGCGCTGTGCTGCTGCTCGACGAACCCGATGCGCACCTGCATCTGATCCTGCAGCGCGCCATCTACGGCGAACTGCGTTCGGTGGCAGCGGCGCGCGGATCGCAGCTGCTGATCGCGACCCACTCGGAGCAGGTGATCGATTCGGTGGACCCGCGTGAGCTGTGCCTGATGTATGGCACCCCGCGACTTGTCGCCGACAGCGATGAGAAGGCTGCGCTAGTGCAGTCTTTGGGTGCTTTGACCCATGGCGACCTGCTTGCCGTCAATGGTGCTCTCGGCGTGCTCTATGTTGAGGACTATACCGACGCAGATTTGTTGCGGGCATTTGCGCGTGCCTTGGACGACGACGAAGCGTTTCGCCTATTGGACGTTCAACTCGTGTGCAAGCGCGCGAAGGCGGAGTCGCCAGAAGGCCTCGGAAGTGTCAAGCCCGCCGACCACTGGAAGATGCTGAAGCTCGTGGGTCCTGCACTGCCAGCCCTCGAACTCCTTGACGGAGATAGTCCAAATAAGGCGCCACAGCGCGTCACCGGCAACGGCGAGCAACTGCAGCGTCTGCGCTGGGATCGATGCGAAATCGAGAGTTACCTGTTGCATCCAGCGCCCCTGAAACGCTTCTTCGAGCACATGCTGGGTAGCGGCAGACCGGAGGTGCAGGCCGGATTGGACGAACTCTCCTGTACGCTGGGTGCGGACTTTGACCCGATGGCTGAAAAGCCACCACCCCTCATTGCAGCCTATTTGAAGAGCGAAGCAGTCAGCAAGGGGCTGCTTCCCGCCATCATGCAGGCAGCAGGGATGCACCAGTTTCCCAAGAATCGCTATTTCGAGATCGCCCACTACTATCAGACGGATGAAGTCCACTGGGAAGTGCAACTGAAAATTGCCCTGATTAAGTTCGCCTTTGGTGTTGGGCCGAATCCTGATGGGGCTGAGGGCATTGCCCATGCTTGATTTCCAGGTTGAAAGCCCGATCCAGAACAACCCTTACGAGGAGCCGACCAAGTGGTGGCGCATCGTACAGGGGGAGACACCGCAACTGATGGAAGGGCGGCGTCCTGCAGCCTACTACTGGCGCAAGCCGGGCGGCGCGGACGACGACAGCGAGGACGTGGGCACCGAGATCACGCTGATCATGGTCAATCGCATCCGCGAGCGGGTGCGGCAATGGCGCGCCGATGGCCATCCGGGGGCAAGCCGCATTACGCTGGAGCTGCTCGATTGGTGGCAGCGCGAGGGGCGCACGCAACGTCTTTTTTTTGCACAGATTGAAGCAGCAACGACGGCAATTTTCTTGACCGAAGCGCGGGCGGATTTCCTGCAGGGCATTGACGTTCCACCCGATCGACCGACCGATCGCCAAGTGACCGAGGGCGCCAAGGCCTTGTTGCGCTGGGCC
>CAZADK010000417.1:0-4489 GCA_964483855.1 uncultured Rhodoferax sp. | reverse complement strand
ACAGAAACCGCGGTGCGTCGCCCGCCGCGCACCGTTGGCGCAGGTCGTCGATGCACACGCCCTGCTCGTCGCTGGCCACGCTGACCACCTCGGGCTCCATCGGCGTGAAGGCCTGCAACGCCCCCAGGTAGGTTGGCGTTTCGACCAGCACCCGGCTGCCTGCGTCGATCAGCACCTTGGCCACCAGATCCAGGCCCTGTTGTGAGCCGGTGGTGATCAGCACGCGGGCCGGGTCCACATCCCAGGGCAACCTGTCGGCCACCATCTGGCGCAGCGGCAGGAAACCCTCGCTGGCGGCGTATTGCAGTGCGGCGTGTGCGTCGTCACGCAACACGGTGGCGCAAGCACGCGAGAACTCGACCACCGGGAAGGTTTTTGCCGACGGCAGGCCGCCGGCAAAACTGATGATGCCGGGTTTTTCAGTGACCTTGAGGATCTCCCGGATCACCGACGGGTTCATGCGTGCGGCGCGTCGCGCCAGTGTCCAGGGCGTGCCGCCGCTGTCGTGCAAACTCATTTTTCTCCTCCTTGCGGGCTGGATCCGTGCCCGTGCTGCCATGTGGTGACCGACGGCGCGCCGTCGGGCTATTGTGGGCTGGCCGCGCCGGGAATCTGGCACGGCGCCTGGTTGATCGTGGTTTTGATGGCCGGTCTTTCGCAACTCAGGTGGCCCGAGAATACGTCGGCGTCGCCGCGGCCGCGTGCACCGGCATGCGTTTGCCGATGAACACCGTCGCGATCACCGCCAGCGCGAAGCCGACGGTCATCAGGTCGAGCGACTCGCCGAGCAAGGGCACCGAAAACACCATGCTGAGAAAAGGCTGCACCAACTGCACCTGGCTGACCCGCACCATGCCGCCCAATGCCAGGCCGCGGTACCAGGCGAAGAAGCCGAGCCACATCGACACCACGGCGACATAGGCAAAACCGATCCAGGCGCTGGCCAACACGGGAGCGCCGGGCAGGTTGAGCAAACTCACCGGCACGGTGACCGGCAGGCTGATCACCAGCACCCAGCAGATCACACGCTCGGCGCCCAGGTGCGGCGTGAGTTGTCCGCCACCGACATAACCGGTCGCGGCGCTGAGCACCGCCAGCAGCAGCAGCAGGTCGGCCCATTGCGCTGCGCTGGTCGCGCCCTGTGAGCGCACCATGACGAAGGCTGCGACCAGCGCTGAACCCGTGACCGCGCAGGCCCAGAACCCGACACTGGGCCGCTGGCGCATCCACAGGCTGGCCAGCACGGCGGTGGCCAGTGGCAGGATGCCGATCACGACCGAGGCATGCACACCCTCGACATGGCGCAATCCCAGCGCCAGGAACAGGGGGAAACCCACCACCAGACCGCAGGCGGTGAACGCCAGCATCGGCCATTGCCGGCCCCGCGGCAGCGACCCGCGGGTGAGCAGCAGGTAGATCACCGACAACACGCCGGCCACGGCAGCGCGGCCGAAAGTGACGAACATCGGCGAGAGTTGCGGGTCGGTGGCCGACCCGGTGGCCAGCTTGGTCATCGGCAGCGTCACCGCGAACAGGACGACACCGAGCAGGCCGAGCCACAGGCCCCGGGTCTCGTTCGTCATACCGTGAGCATCCACAGGGCGGTAATCAGCAGCACCAGCGCCATCGTGCGGTTGAACCACAACAGGCGGTTGCCCTGGGCGAGGAACGTACGCAACATCGAGCCCATCAACGCATAACTGAAGTTGCTGGTGAATGCAAACAACATCATCAACCCGCAGATGATGGCCAGCCGTTCGCCGGGATTCGTCGACGGTTGCCCCGCCGCACTGACCACCCAGCCGGCGCTCAGCGTGAGCGCCAGCATCCAGGCCTTGATGTTGATGAACTGCAGCCCGACCCCGCCCCAGAAACTGATCTTCAGGCGCGATGCATCGACTTGGACCAGCTGCGACGAACGGGCCAGTTTCCAGGCCAACCACACCAGGTAAGCCACGCCGCTCAGCTGCACCCCCCAGCGCAGCGCCGGCATGCTCAGCACCAGCGCGCCCAGGCCCAGGCCACAGGCCAGCATCAGCAGCGTCCATCCGGCCGGCACGGCCAGGCAAAAGCGCAACGCCGAGCGCAGCCCATGGTTGGCGGCCAGCGCGGTGGCCAACATGGTGTTGGGTCCGGGCGTGAAACTCACGGCGGTACAAAACGCCAGCAGCGCGGTCAGTTCGGTCAGGCTCATGGGTGGCAGGTGGTGCGGATGGACGCAGGGCGGCACATCGATGGCCTTGACTGTAACGGCGAAAGCCCTTGCAGCTGGCCAACCAGCACGGGTTCCACATCGCCGAGGACGACGGCGGGGCTGTTTGGCCGGGTCGACACCGGCGTGGACACCGACGCGTTGGCCCAACGCATGCGCGATATGGAGACCCTGCTGGCGCCCGGCGACACTAGAATCAGCCGGCGCGCCGTTCGCAGGCCGCGACACATCCCAGGGTTGCCGCAGGCAGCGGCAGCTTTGCAATAAACGGCGGGCCGGCAGGTCCACCACATTCAGGGCCTCCAGAGGGATGCGACACCGCAGTTTTCTCGAATACAAGAACTACCGGTACCTCAAGCTGGCGCTGGGCCTGAGTGTCCTGGGTATCGGCGCCTATGCCTGGCATCGCCAGAACCACTTCGCCACTCCCGGTGGGCTGGGTTATGGTGGCACCCCGATGGGTTATGGCCTGGGCACGGTCGCCGCGCTGCTGATCGTCTGGCTGATGTGGCTGGGTGTGCGCAAGCGCCGCTTCAAGGCGTCGATGACGATGACCCAGGGCTGGTTGTCGGCCCATGTCTACCTGGGACTGGGGCTGGTCGTCGTCGCGACGCTGCACACCGGTTTCGAGCTGGGGCTGAACCTGCATACGCTGGCCTACATGTTGATGCTGCTGGTCGTGGCCAGCGGCATCTATGGCGTGCTGGTGTTCCTGCGCGAGCCCGAACGCATGACACGCAACATGGGCGAAGACAACATGCCGACGCTGCTGCTGCAATTGCAGGAGGCCGACCAGCAGGCAGCCCGGCTGGCTTTGCAACTGCCCGACGAGTTCAACCAGCTGCTGCAGGCGGCGGCCGGGCGCACGCGGCTGCGCGGCAGCCTGTTCCAGCACGCGTTCGGCACCGTGTCGCGCCGGTGCCCGACGGCGCGGGCGGTGGCGCGGATGCAGCAGCTCAATCGCCAGCTCAAGGACGAGCCGGCGCAACGGGGGCGGGAAGTCTATTCCCTGATGCTGGGTCGGCGCACCGCCGTCGAAAAGATCCGCTCCGAACTGCGCTCGCAGGCGCGACTGCGGTTGTGGCTGCTGGTGCATGTACCGCTGTCGTTCGCGCTGCTGTGTGCGCTGGCCGGCCATATCGTCTCGGTCTTCCTGTATTGGTGATGCGCCGATGATCCGCTGCAAACTGGTCCAGACCATCCGTCCCGACGACACCCAGATCGGCGCGCGGGTCGGCCGTGCGGTGTCGGGTGAAACGCTGGGAATCGGGCGGGCGGCGGCGTGCAAGATCTACCTGCCCGATCCCCGTGTGCGGCTCGAACACGCGGTGATCGAGCGTGCCGAGGATGGCTGTCTGTACCTGGAGGCAACCGGGCCGGTCACCGTCAACCAGAAAGCCCAGACTCGCGTGCGGCTGGCCGTGGGCCAACATATCAGCATCGGGCCATACGATTTTGTCGTCGAGGAGGTCGAGGATGGCGTCAGCCGACCCGATCCCCGAATGACCTTGTCGTTCGCATTGCGCGACCAGGCGCTGAATCCCGGCGCCGCCGCAAGCGCACCGGCGGCAGTCGGAATTGACGGCGGCTGGATCGGCCGACGTTCGCTGGCCTGGGTGCTCAGCCTGCTGGTGCTGGTGCTGGCGGCGTGGCCGGTCTGGCATGCGTTCCAGCCACCGGTGCGCGACGGTACGGTGGCGGCCACGATGCCCACGCCGGTAGCCGAGCGTGCCGGCTGGGACGGTCTGCAGGCGCAGGCAAAACGTTTCGTCTCCACGCATGGCCGGCGGCTCGATGTGTGGTGGAACCCGGGCACGGTGTCGTCGGCGCACCAGGGATTCGCGCAGGATTGCCGCGCCTGTCACGACAAGCCCTTTGAACGGGTGCAGGACGCGACCTGCGCCAGTTGCCACAAGAACACCGGCGACCATATCCGCGATGTCACGATCGCGCAGCACACCTTCCAGGGCCAGCGCTGTGCGACCTGCCACAAGGAACACCAGGGTCACGCGGGCATGCGCACCGCCGACACCGTCGGTTGTGTGCAGTGCCACGGTAACGTGCGTGCCTATTCCGCGCTGACGACGCTGGACAACGTGTCGGACTTCGCGAAGGACCATCCGCCGTTCAGGCTGTCGATGCGCCAGCGCGAGACGCAGCCGGCGCACGTGCTGCGCGTGCGCCAGACGCCGGCGCTGCGCAACGACACCGGCCTGGTGTTCCCGCACGACATCCACCTGGCGAAGGCCGGCATCAAGAGCCCCACTGGCCCCGCCG
>CAZADK010000416.1:0-4490 GCA_964483855.1 uncultured Rhodoferax sp. | reverse complement strand
TGCACGGCGTCCAGCACCTTTTCCTTGTGCACATAGATCAGCGCGCGGCCGTCCACGGCGTCCCACAAGCCCGAGCGCTGCAGCTTGCGCGGCTGGAACACGACGTCGCCATCGGTCAGGATCACCGTCGGGCCGAAGCGGCCCAGGTGCGTGATGACCTCCATCGCGCGGGGATACAGCCGGTCGGCGAAGGGATAGTCAATCAGGAACGACGACATCATCATCAGCCGCTGCTCGTGGGCGCTGCCCTGTTCGACGTCGAGCCGATAGTGCTGCAAGGCGCCCAGGTAGTCGACATAGCCGAGCTCTTCGCGCAGCGCATCAAAGATCGCCCAGTAACGCTGCGCGCAATCGACGCCGAACGCGCGCTCCAGGTGGTCGCGCAGGTCGTTGACGATGCGGTCGCCGTCGAGCAGGGTATTGTCGACGTCGAGCAGAAAAACCACGTCGGCGGTCATCGCGTCATTTCGGGTCTTTTTCGCCGCTGGGCGCCGAAATCTCGTCTTCGCGAACCGGATACCCTGTCCAATAACCAGCCTGACCATAGTGCTGGTATAGCTGGTCTTCCGCCGCACGGCTCATGGTGGCCTGCGAGTCGTAGACGGGGGCGTCCTTGATGGCCTGGCGCGTCACCGAGACGGCAACGGTCTCGTCGAGCCAGTTCATGGACTCGATCCACTGCGGTGCGATCAGGACCTGGTGTCCGAGCCACCAGTTGCTTGTGTCGATGATGAGATAACGCACGGCCCAGGTCTGCTCATCGATCAACATGCCCGCGACATGCCCGATATCGCCGTCGCTCGCCTGGATGTGATAACCGACAACCACGTTGCAACTGCGAAGATGCGGATCGTCGTTCTCGTTCCGGGCCGATTCGCGTTGCGCCATTTCGCTTCGCCCTTCGCCAGAATTGGAATATGGGGCAGCCAGCCCAGAGTAGCCCGGCATCATCAGGTAAGGGTACATCCCGCCGCCCCAATAACCGCCGCCGCCCCAGTAATACGGGTAGTCGTAGTAGCCCGAATACGCCATCTCGTGCTGGCGCGAAACCGGCTGGTCGGTATCGATGTCCGGACTCTTTTTGACCTGCTCCCGGCTGATCGATACCGGCAGCAGCTTTTGCTGCCAGTCTGGCGTGCCGACGGCAATCGGCGAAACCAGGACCTTTCGGCTCGATAACCAGCCACCGGTTTCGACGACCAGGTAACGAATCACCCACTTCTCGTCATCGAAGTAGAAATCCTTGACGTTTCCGATCTCGCCGTCGGTGGCGTTGACGGCGTACCCTTGCATTTCCTTCGCGCTGCGCAGCATGGTGTGCTCCTTTGGTGTTGAAGTTGCCACTGTGCACTGAAGATGTCGGTTGGTCTGTGGGTTAGCACACATGCAGGGACGATCGGCGTCTTGGCGTACGGCTGCAAATGTCCGGTCCGCTCCCGTCGAGCAAGGCACCCTTGTGCATCCAAACAGAGGCCTTCAGCCTCGTCCAGGTGGCGTCCACTGCGTCTGTGGCGCCCTTGGATCACCGGTGCGCGTGCGCTTGCGCACAGACATGGGCGAGTGGCCTTGCTCAAATCGGGCTGCGACAGATGAAAAGCGCAACAGCCCTCCTGGTACAAAAGCAAGATTCCTGTTGGGGCGGCGGCCACTGCCTGTCGGTCGGTCTGAGCCATATTTTCGACAATCCTCGGCTGGACATGGAGCACGCCCGCATGAACGCGCAAACGCTTTGCGAGACTGCCAAAACCCTGGTCGCGGACGACAAGGGTGTGCTGGCCATCGACGAAAGCAACGGGACGTGCAACGAACGTTTTGCCCAACTCGCAATTGCGCCCACCGAAGAAAACCGACGAGCCTATCGCGAACTGCTCATCAGCACACCGGGTCTGGGTGAAAACATCAGCGGCGTGATCCTCCATGACGAGACGATCCGTCAAAGTACGCGAAGCGGGGTCCGTTTCATCGATATCCTGGCTCGGGCCGGAATCATTGCGGGTATCAAGGTGGATACCGGCGCCAAGGACCTGGCAGGCCATTCAGGTGAAAAAGTCACCGAAGGTTTGGACAGCTTGCGCGACCGCCTGGCCGAATACGCGGCCATGGGCGCACGTTTTGCCAAATGGCGGGCGGTGATAACCATCGGCACCGGTATACCCACTCGCACGTGCATCGAGGCCAACATGCAATCCTTGGCTCGCTACGCGGCTTTGTGTCAAGAAGCCCAACTGGTACCCATCGTCGAGCCTGAGGTGCTGATGCAGGGAGATCACTCGCTGTTGCGCTGCAGCGAAGTCACCGAGGACGTGCTGCGAACGTTGTTCGCACAGCTATATCGGCATCGGGTTCTGCTTGAAGGCATCGTGCTCAAGCCCAACATGGTGCTGGCAGGTCTTGACCATCCGCGGCAGCCAGCGGTTGACGAAGTTGCGTCGGCCACCGTGCAGTGTTTGCTGCGCAGTGTCCCCGCCGCCGTTCCCGCGATCGCGTTTTTGTCGGGCGGGCAGTCGAGCCCACTGGCAACCCAGCGGTTGAACGCCATGAATGCCCGATTCAAACCGACACTGCCTTGGGCCCTTTCGTTCTCTTTCGCGCGTGCGTTGCAGCGAATGGCGTTGGAAACTTGGCGCGGCGACAACGCCAATAGTGCCGCGGCCCAGCAGGCATTGCAACGTCGGGCCCAGCTCAACCGGGCGGCCCGCCGTGGCGAATACCGAAGCGAGATGGAGTCGGCGTGAACGACTCGGCCGATCGATGCCGTGCACGCCACTTCGTCTGGCGTGCCGGCACCTTGCCCAGCCACGTGCGGCAGTCGCCTGCTCGCTTGGGGCCCGAAAACCGTTCATTGACTACCGGAAGCGCAAGATATAAACGAGGTTTCGGGTGTGGCGCTCGAGATGGCACCCCTTGCTAGGAGGCTGGCGCGGCGGGCATGCGGTCAGCCATCATGTCCATCATCATCTGCATCATGGCCATGTGGTCGGTCATCATTTGATGGCGCCTGGCCATATCGGCCGGCATGCCTTTTGCGTCGCCCATGCCGGCCATGCCCTGCATGCGGCCTTGCATTCCCTTCATCATCGCCATGCCATCTTGCATGGCCTTCATGTGATCGGCCATCAGCGCCTGCCGTTCCGCGGGCGTCTTGGCCCCCATCATTTTCTGGTGCATCTCCTGCATGGCCTTCATGCGGGGCTCCATCGCGGCCATAGGCATGGGTGCAGCCATGCCGGACATGCCGGGCGAGGCGGGGGCCGCGTTCATGGCACCCGGGCCGGCACATGCCGTGGCAAGTGTGGCAACAGACAGGGCAATGAGTATGCGAATCGCGGTCATGGTGAACTCCTTCGGGGGTTGTGGATCGTCGTGTGTTGTCTATCAACACCAGCTGGCCCGGTCGCCGGGGGTGGCCAGCAACTCGTGGATGCTGGCCTCGATGATCCGGTAGCCGACATTGCCATAAAGCTTCTGCCGGCCTTCGTTGAACACGAAGGTCGGGCTGCCTTCGACAAGCTGCCGGTCCTTGGCGTCGAAGTCCGCGCACAGCGCAGCGTGGGCAGCGCCACTGTCGATGTGCCGGCGGATGCCGGCAAGGGGCAGCGACAGCTCCGCGGCGATCGCCTCCTGAATGCTTCGATCGGCGATGTCCTGCAGATCCCGGAAAAAGCCGATCCGACAACGCCACACCGCCTCTTCGAAGACACTTTTGCCACCAAACCGATCTTCGGGCGCCGCCGAGACTTCACCGTGCTTCTCCAGCAACTGGATGGCTTTGAGAAACAGGTGACAACTCACCGACGTGGGCGGCATATTCCGCATCCAGATCTCGGGATGAATGTCAATGTGATCGAAGCGCTTCGACATTTGTTGCACATGCCGGGAATAGGCCGCCGCGCCGCCCTTGTGGCCCCAGTCGGTCTCGATGCGCGTCCCGACATCGCCGAACAGGTGGAGAAATCGATACTCGACACCGACCTGACCACCGAATTGCCGCCGCAACTCATCCAACTTGATTTGAGTCACATAGGCCCATACGCAGAGTACGTCGGAGAAGTAGGAGACGGTCAAGGAGGAGACGGTCAAGGAGGAGACGGTCAAGGCCGGCTGCATGGTGTCGGTTCCTTGAGTCTCTGATGGACGGGCACCCGATGTGGGTCGCCGTCCGATTGGTTCATTTGCGCTTTTGCACGATAGCCCAAACGACCACGCCGACCAAGACGACCAGCAGAATCGGCATCCAGTAGCCGCCGTATCCGCCCATCCAGCCAGCGCCCCACATGCCGCCACCATTCATCATGTTGCCATTCTGCGCGAACGCCACGCCACTGGCGAGCGCGGATACCGAACCAGTCACCATCGCGATCATTGACTTCATGGAAACCTCCGTCATGGGCAAGGGACCCATAAGGCCCAGTTTGGGCCACGAAGCTGTTGCTGTCGGTGCGGCAGCGCTCATAAGGAAACGCCGGGCCGCTCCCAAGTTTCCTCGCACC
>CAZADK010000415.1:4319-4505 GCA_964483855.1 uncultured Rhodoferax sp. | reverse complement strand
TCGACCACTTCGCCGCGACCCGCGACTGGGAATGGCGCCAGTGGCTGGACGCGGTCACCGACTGGGAAATGAAGCGGTATTTCGAGATAATCTAATACCTTGAGTGCCAGATCAAGAATTGCGAAGCAATTTTGCTCTGGCACCGACACTTTGTCGGATGTTCGGATGTTTACCTTGAGTGCCAGA
>CAZADK010000415.1:0-4219 GCA_964483855.1 uncultured Rhodoferax sp. | reverse complement strand
GAATTGCGAAGCAATGTTGCTCTGGCACCGACACTTTGTCGGATGTTCGGATGTTTACCTTGAGTGCCAGATCAAGAATTGCGAAGCAATGTTGCTCTGGCACCGACACTTTGTCGGATGTTCGGATGTTCGGATGTTCCCCCTCTGCCAGCCAGGGCCTGAATTGCGCAGCAAACAATTGGAATCTGACCCCCATTTATCTGGACTGATATGGCCATCACCCACTTCTCCTTCCCCACCCCGATCCAGTTCGGCGCCGGCGCGCGCAAGCGGGTTGGCGCGCACCTGCTTGAGCAGGTCTGCAAACGCCCGTTGATCGTCACCGACAAGGCGCTGGGTGCGTTGCCGGTGTTGGCCGAGTTCCAGAGTCATCTGGGCGGGCTCGAGGTCGCGGTTTTTTCCGGCGTATTCGGCAACCCGACCTGCAGCCAGGTCATGGACGGCGCGGCCGCTTTCAAGGCGCACCAGGCCGACTGCGTGATCGGCTTCGGCGGCGGTGCGGCGCTCGATGTGGCCAAGATCGTCGGGGTCGTGGCCACCCATGAAGGCGACATCCTGGAATATGTCTGGGACCATCCGCAAGTGCGGGCGATTACCAATCCCCTGCCGTATTTCGTCGCCTTGCCGACCACGTCGGGCACCGGCTCCGAGGTCGGACGCTCGAGCGTCGTCAGCGAGAACGACACCCACCTCAAGCGTGTCGTGTTCAGCCCGAAGATCCTGGCAAAAACCGTGTTCGCCGATCCGGAACTGACGTTCGGCCTTCCGCCCCTTGTGACCGCCGCCACCGGCATGGACGCGTTGACGCACAACATCGAGAGTTACCTGTCGCCGGCCTACCACCCGTTGTGCGACGGCATCGCGCTCGAGGGCACCCGCATCGCGGCGCGCGCACTGTTGACCGCCGTCAAGGAGCCGACCAATCTGCAAGCCCGCTCCGACATGATGATGGCTTCGATGATGGGCGCGATCGCGTTCCAGAAGGATCTCGGTGCCGTGCACTCCTGCGCCCATGCGCTGGGCGCCGTGTGTGACCTGCACCATGGCCTGGCCAATGCGCTGATGATCGACACCGTGCTGGCATGGAATTACCAGACCGTGCCGCAGAAGTTCGATGAACTGGCGCATGTCTGTGGCGTGGCCGGTGGCGGCAAGGCCTTCGTGCCCTGGTTGCGCGAACTCAAGGCCAGTGTCGGCATCCAGGGGCCGCTGGGCAAACACGGCGTGAAACCCGAACATCTGCAGCGGCTGGTCCAGATCGCGACCGCCGACATTTGCCACCAGACCAATCCGCGGCCCTGCACCGCGGCGGATTTCGAAGCACTGTTCAAGGCGGCGATGTAACCATGGCGCAATCATCCAGGGACCGCGCCAAGATCGGCGTCAGCGCCTGCTTCTTTTACCCGGACCCGGCGCGTGCCGCGTTCGCGCCCAAGACGCTGCAGTACGTGGAGCAGTCGGTGCCGCACTGGGTCATGTCCGGCGGCGCCCTGCCGGTCATGATTCCCTCGCCCACTGGCGACACCGCGCGTGGCGACATTCGTTTTGCCGACTATGCCTTGTGGCTCGATGGCCTGGTGCTGCATGGCGGCGCCGACGTCTGGCCCGGCAGTTATGGCGAGACGCCGCTCAAGGACGCCTGGAAGGGCGACCGCATCCGCGACGAATACGAGATTGCGTTGGTCAAGGCCTTTGTTGCGGCAGGCAAGCCGGTGTTCGGCATCTGCCGCGGCCTGCAGCTGATCAACGTCGCGTTCGGCGGAAGCCTGTATCAGGACGTGCAGACGCAGCATCCCGCGTCGTTGCAGCATCGCGACGCCGCCGCCTACGACCTGAACTTCCACCAGGTCGAGCTGGTTCCGGACACCCGACTGGCGCAGCTGTTGCCGGGCGAGAACCGCCACACCATCAACAGCGTGCACCACCAGGCCATCAAGGTGCTGGCCAAGGACTTTGTCGTCGAGGCACGCAGCCCGCACGACGGCATGATCGAGGCCATCCGCTACAGCGCCGGCCCCTGGGTGGCGGGTGTGCAGTGGCACCCGGAATTCCACAAGGAAGAACACGGCACGCTCGACGACGCACCCATCCTGCAGGATTTTCTTTCGGCAGCGCTCGCTACCCGCACAGGCTGAACAACCCATGGCTCAACTGACCATCCACAATCCCGCCACCGGCGCCGCGATCACCCAGGTGCCGACGGACGACGCAGCATCGGTCGCTGCCAAAGCCCGGGCCGCGCGCGCGGTACAGCCGGCCTGGGCCGCGCAGCCGATCGCCGAGCGCCGTGCCTGCATCGTGCATTTCCGCGCCAGCATCGTGGCCCAGCTCGATACGCTGGCCGCGGTGATGACGTCCGAGACCGGCAAGCCGATCGCCATGTCACGCAACGAATTGAACGGATTGCTCGGACGCATCGATTTCTTCCTGGACCAGAGCGCACCTGCGGTGGCGACCGAGACCGTGTTCGACGACGCCGGCATGCGCGAGCAGATCGAACACATTGCGCTGGGTGTCGTGGCCAACATCTCGGCCTGGAACTATCCCTGGTTCGTGGGCTGCAATGTGATCATCCCGGCGTTGTTGACCGGCAATACCGTGCTCTACAAACCATCCGAACACGCCACGCTGACCGGCCTGGAGATCGGCCGGCTGCTGCACGAGGCAGGGGTGCCGCGCGAGGTGTTCTCGGTGCTGGTCGGTGGTGGCGAGGTCGGCGCGGCTTTGCTCGAGCAGCCCATCGACGGCCTGTTCTTCACCGGTTCGCATGCCACCGGGCAAAAGATCGCGCAGGCGCTCGGTCCGCGCCTCGTCAAGCTGCAACTGGAGCTCGGCGGCAAGGATCCGACCTATGTCTGCGACGACGCCGACCCGAAGGCCGCTGCCGCATCGCTGGCCGATGGCGCGATGTACAACACCGGCCAGAGCTGCTGCTCGGTCGAGCGCATCTACGTGCATGAGAAGATCCACGACGCCTTCGTCGAAGCCTTCATGGACAACGTGAAAGGCTTTTCCGTCGGTGACCCGACACGCGACGACACCTACATCGGCGCCATCACGCGTGCGCCGCAACTCGATGTGTTCGATGCCCAGGTGCGCGACGCCAAGGCCAAGGGCGCCACCTTGCACTGTGGCGGCGAGCGCCTGCCCGGCCCTGGCAACTGGTATCCGCCCACGGTCTTCACCGGAGTCGACCACACCATGGAGCTGATGCGCGAGGAAACCTTTGGCCCCTTGATCGGCATCCAGAAGGTGGAGGACGACGCGCAGGCCGTGCGGCTGATGAACGACACCCGTTACGGCCTGACCGCCGGTGTCTACACGCCCGACGAGTCCCGCGCCCGTACGCTGCTGGCCCAGGTGCATGCCGGCAGCGTGTACTGGAACTGCTGCGACCGCGTCAGCCCACGGCTGCCCTGGAGTGGCGTCGGCGATTCAGGCGTGGGCCTGACCTTGTCGACCTACGGCATCCAGACCTTCACCCGGCCCAAGGCCTGGCATCTGCGACGCGGATGACGGATCGACTCGCTTTATTTGACCTCGATCACACACTGCTGCTGGGCGACAGCGATGTGTTGTGGTGCGACTTCCTGATGGGCCTGGGCGTGCTCGACCGCGACGTTTTTGCTGCGCGCGGCGCCGACATCGAGATGCGTTACAAGGCCGGCAGCGTGGACGCGGCCGAGTTCGCGCATTTCTACCTGTCCACGCTCAAGGGTCGAACCCCCGCGCACTGGGAGCCGCTGCGCCAGCAATTCCTGCGCGAACAGGTGGTTCCGCGTATTCCGCGCGCCTCGCTCGATCTGGTGCGCGAGCACCAGCAGCAGGGAGACCTTGTCGTGTTGACGACGGCCACCAACCGCTTCCTGACCACCCTCACCGCCGAGCACCTGGGCATCGCCGACGTGATCGCCACCGAACCCGAGCTGATCGATGGCGTTTTCAGCGGCGGCACCACTGGTGTGCTCAACATGCGGGGTGGCAAGGTCACGCGCCTGCATGCCTGGCTGGAGCAACGGGGCCGGCAGCTGGTGCAATTCGACAGCACGGCTTACAGCGATTCGATCAACGATCTGCCCCTGCTCGAAGCGGCGAACCATGCAGTGGTGGTGAACGCGGATGCGAAACTGTCGGCAATTGCGACCCAGCGGGGCTGGCGCGTGTTGAACCTGGTCTGAGAGCGTGAGAGGCAATCGCTTGAACCCACGCAAGACCCCGC
>CAZADK010000414.1:0-4552 GCA_964483855.1 uncultured Rhodoferax sp. | reverse complement strand
CGAACAGATGCGCGAGCAGGTGCAAAACATAGAATAACTCTTCGCCCCGGGGACCGGACGACGAACCCGAGGCTTACAACCCGACTCCCACATGGAATATCCCGGCAACCTCTTCGTCGTCGCAGCTCCCAGTGGGGCTGGCAAGTCCAGCCTGGTCAAGGCCCTGATGGAGCTCGACTCTCACGTCAAGCCGTCTGTTTCCCACACCACCCGGGTGCCCCGTGGGCAGGAAAAGAACGGCCGCGAGTACTTTTTCATTTCGGCCGCCGAGTTCGACGCGTTGATCAAGGCCGACGGCTTCGTGGAATGGGCCGAGGTCCATGGTCACCGCTACGGCACCTCGCGTCAGGCCATCGCGCAGCTGATGGACCAGGGTTCGGACGTGGTGCTGGAGATCGATTTCCAGGGCGCGTTGTCGATCAAGCGGGTGTTTGCAAATGCCGTGACGATCTTCATCCTGCCGCCAAGCTGGGATGAGTTGCGTGCGCGGCTCGAGCGGCGCGGCGAGGACGCGGTCGAGAGCATCGACCTGCGGTTGCGCAATGCCGCAACGGAGATGGCGCAGGTCCATCAATTCGACTTCGTTATAATCAACGACTCTTTTGACCGCGCACTCTTTGACCTCAAGGCGATCGTGCATGCGCAGCGGCTGAAGTTTGCTGTCCAGCGCCGCGCCCGAGCAGGCACTTTCAGCGCGCTGAACATTCCCTCCTAGCCCAACCATCGCATTTTGGAGAAACCATGGCCCGCATCACCGTCGAAGACTGCCTTGTCCAGATCCCCAACCGCTTCCAACTGGTATTGGCCGCGACCTACCGCGCGCGCATGCTGAGCCAAGGCCACACACCCAAGATCGAAAGCAAGAACAAGCCCGGTGTCACCGCGCTGCGCGAGATCGCCGCCGGCAAGATCGGCCTGGAGATGCTCAAGAAGGTTCCGATTTAGGCTTGCCCGACGGCGCCGCGCCGTCCCCCGAACATTGGCACCCGCAGTGGTGCCATTTTTTTTGCCCCCCGTTGCTCCAGGCATGCAGGCTATATTCACGGGGTGAGCAACTTCACTGACGCGCCCCCCTCCCGTGTCACGCGTCCGCGCAAGGCGCGTGGCGCAAGTGCACCCAATCCGGCCGCTGCCAATGCCGCCGCAGCCAGTTTTGCCGCGCTGACCTCCCGACTGGACTACCTCGGCACGGCCGACATCGAGAAGGTGCGCCTGGCCTATAAATTCGCCGACGAGGCCCATCTGGGACAGATCCGTGCGAGCGGCGAACCCTACATCACACACCCAATTGCCGTTGCCGCGCAATGCGCAGAGTGGAAGCTGGATGCTCAGGCCCTGATGGCTGCTCTGCTGCATGACGCGTTGGAAGACTGCGGCATCACCAAGGCCGAGTTGATCGAGCGTTTCGGGGCGCCGGTGGCGGAACTGGTCGACGGGCTGACCAAGATCGACAAGCTGCACTTCAATACGCGTGAGGAAAACCAGGCCGAATCGTTCCGCAAGATGTTGCTGGCGATGGCACGTGACGTGCGCGTCATCCTGATCAAGCTGGCGGACCGCGCGCACAACATGCGCACCCTGTCCAACGTGCCGCGCGACAAATGGGCACGCATCTCGTCGGAGACGCTGGAGATCTATGCGCCGATCGCGCACCGACTCGGCCTGAACCAGATCTACCGCGAGTTGCAGGACCTGTCGTTCACCTACCTGCATCCCTGGCGCAATGCGACGCTGACCAAGGCGGTCGAAAAGGCGCGCAGTCGCCGCCGCGACTTGATCCAGAAGGTGCATGCCGAGGTCGATGAGGCCTTCGCAAAAGCGCACATGCCAGTGCGTATCGCCGGGCGCGAAAAGTCGGTATTCTCGATCTACCGCAAGATGACCCTCAAGCACCTGACGTTCGCGCAGGTGACCGACATCTACGGCTTTCGTCTGATTGTCCCCACGTTGTCGGACTGCTACACGGCGCTGGGCGTCCTGCATCAGTTGTACAAACCGGTGCCGGGACGTTTCAAGGACCATATCGCGATCGCCAAGGTCAATGGTTACCAGTCGCTGCACACCACGTTGGTGGGGCCCAGTGGCGTGAATGTCGAATTCCAGATGCGCACCGAAGCCATGAATCTCGTGGCCGAGTCAGGGGTGGCGGCGCACTGGTTGTACAAAGCCCATGCACCGGAGCAAGGGACAACCGAGACGCTGGGCAACCAGTGGCTGCAGTCGCTGCTGGACATCCAGCGGGAAACCGGCGACGCCGCCGAGTTCTGGGACCATGTCAAGGTCGATCTGTTCCCGGACGCGGTCTATGTGTTTACGCCGCGCAGCCAGATTCTGTCGCTGCCGCGCGGCGCGACCGTGGTGGATTTCGCCTATGCCATCCACAGCGATGTTGGCGACCGGACCGTGGCCGCGCGCATCAATGGCGAGCAGATTCCGCTGCGTACCGAACTCAAGAATGGCGACGTGGTTGAAGTCGTCACCGCCTCCATCTCCCGGCCCAATCCAGCTTGGCTGAGTTTCGTGCGCACGGGTCGGGCCCGGTCCAAGATCCGGCATCACCTCAAGACGCTGGCCAGCGCCGAATCCGAAGTATTTGGAAAAAAGCTGCTGGGCCAGGCTCTGCGGGCCGAAGGTATCGAACATTTCCCGGAAGACGAGACCGTGTATCAGTCCGTCTGGGATCGGTTGCTGCGCTTCACCGGCAACCGCACCCGCCCCGAACTGCTGACCGACATCGGCCTGGGCAAACGCATCGCCACCATTGTGGCCAAGCGCCTGGTGTCGTTGCTGAGCGAGGAAAAAGGGGAAAAGCCCGACGCCTTGCTGCTGACGCGCGAACGCTTCACCGCGGACCCCACCAGCAAGCAAGGCGTGGTGACACTCGATGGCAGCGAAAACGCGTCGGTCCATTTCTCGACCTGCTGCCGCCCCATTCCGGGAGACCCGATCGTCGGTTACCTGGGCCGTGGTGAAGGCTTGGTCGTGCACACCCGGAGTTGCCCGGTGGCGACCAAGCTGCAAAGCAAGGACAGCGAACGCTTCATCGACGTCGAATGGTCGGACGAACCGACGCGGCCGTTCGAGACCGAAATTCTAGTCTCGGTCATCAACGGAAAAGGCGTGCTGGCGCGGGTGGCTGCGGCGCTCGCTGCGGCGGAGTCGGACATCACGCATATCCACATGGGACAGGAAGCGGCCCATGATGCGTCGGACCTGCGCTTTGTCATCGCCGTGCGCGATCGCGCACATCTGGATGCGGCGCTGCGCAACCTGCGTCGCACCGCATCGGTGTTACGCGTGCAACGGCTCTGACGCGCCTGCCGCGGGCGGATGGGGGTATCGCACCTCCAATACCTCGATCTCGTCCATGCCCGCGGGCGTGGCCAGCGACAACACATCACCGACACGCGCCTTGAGCAGAGTGCGGGCGACAGGTGCCACCCAGCTGATCTCGCCTCGGCTCGTGTCCACTTCGTCGATACCCAGGATCGTGATCGTGCGCTCGACACCGACCCGATCGACATAGGTGACGGTGGCGCCGAAAAACACCTGGTCGTTGCCGTAATGCACCGATGGGTCGGTCACCTCGGCTATTTCCAGGCGCTTGGTCAGAAACCGGATCCGGCGGTCGATCTCGCGCAGGCGCTTCTTGCCGTAGATGTAGTCGCCATTCTCGGAGCGGTCGCCGTTGCTGGCAGCCCAATGCACGATCTCGACGATCTTGGGCCGCTCGTTGTCGATCAGGTCCATCAGTTCGCCGCGCAGCCGCGCATAACCCGCAGCCGTGATGTAGTTCTTGCCACCGGCAGGCAGGTCCGGCAGGCGGACCTCGTCGTCGTCATCGTCGGACGCGTTGTCGGTTTCCCGTGTGAATGCCTTGCTCATCGTCGCAAATTCTGGTGCGGCTGGCAGGAATTGAATCCACGACCGCTTGGTTCGTAGTTCTCCAATCTCCCGCAACCTGTTGATTTGTAAAGCATTGATGCCGTCCGTTCCAACCGATTGTGCACTGTCTGCGTCAGAGCCGCCGAGCGCAGTGTCCCAAAAGTCCACCAGCGACTTCGACCGCGGGAGTGAGCCAGCGTCCTCGCGGTAACTGTGGCCGACAACCGATGCCGCAGCCAGCATCAAATGACCAATTTCCGTCTGTACTGGCCGCACTCTGATCTCGATGCCGTAGCCCAGCCGCTTCAAGCAATCCATCAGTTTGCGCTCTGACAGGTTCGTGATGTCGCCGCGCATCATATCGGAGGCTCCGGGCTGAGTGACGCCCATGCGCCTGGCGGCCTCTTGCTGTGTCAGGCCACGGTCGACACTGGCGAGCGCACATCTCCAGACGGGGCTACGGCTCGCGCAATGTTTGGTCAACTGTCGCCAGCATCAGGCACAGAGTCATGGGGTCGACAGGTGATTCGACAAAGCCACGCGAGAGATAAAAGCGTCGAGCCTGCTCCGAGATGGCGTGTACCAACACCGCAGTGACTCCTGCAATCTCGGCAGCTTGGATCGCGCGTCGGATGGCATCGTTCAACAACGCCGTTCCGATGCCCTT
>CAZADK010000413.1:0-4555 GCA_964483855.1 uncultured Rhodoferax sp. | reverse complement strand
CTATTCACGCGCCACCTGGTTCACGCCGAGGCTGACAAGATGCGAGGTCATGGATGCGTTTGCAAGCCCGGGTCTCTACCGTGATTGACCAGCCATCCGACCGACGTCGCACCGGGTTTTCAACAGAAGTCTGGGATGGGCTGGATGTGTGATGCGCTCCTGAAAGTGAGTGAAATGACGACAAAAAACCGCGCTACACACTGAGGTAGACGCGCCGCACCTCTTCGTTGGCCGACAGCCCGGCCATGGAACCCTGGTAACGGACCTGGCCCTTTTCGAGCACATAGGCCCGGTCCGACACCAGCTCCGCAAAATGCATGTTCTGTTCGGACAGCAGAATACTGACGCCCTGCGACTTGAGCTCCAGAATCATGTGCGCCATTTGCTCGACGATCACGGGCGCCACACCTTCCGAGGGCTCGTCCAGCAGGACCAGGAAGGGGTTGCCCATCAGGGTTCGCGCGACGGTCAACATCTGCTGCTCGCCGCCGCTCATGCGGCCGCCCTGGCGGTCCGGCATCTCGCCGAGGTTGGGAAACAGCTTGAACAGTCGCTCGGGCGTCCAGACTGGCGCCTGGTTGCCGTCGGGCCAGCGGCGCGGCGGCTGCCGCCCCACTTCCAGGTTCTCCATCACCGTCAGGTCAGTGAAGATGCGCCTGTCTTCCGGCACAAACCCCAGACCCATGCGCGCCGCGCGGTGCGGTTCACTTTTTGAAATGTCGGTACCCAGGAAGGAAACGCTGCCGCGCCGCTTGTCCAGCATGCCGATCAGCGCTTTGAGTGTCGTGGATTTGCCGGCGCCGTTGCGCCCCATCAGGGCCACCACTTCACCGCGCCGCACTTCGATGCCCACGTCGTAAAGGATCTGGGCGGCGCCATACCAGGCGCACAGGCCCCGGGCCTGCAGCAGGACTTCGTTCACATCGCTCATGAGGCGGCATCCTTTTCCAATGTCTTTTTCTCGAAGGTCTTGCCGCTGCCGAAATAGACCTCCTGGACTTTGGGGTGATCGCGGATCTCCAGTGGCTTGCCTTCTGCAATCAGGCGGCCGCGCGCCAGCACGATCATGCGGTCGGCATGGGCAAACACGACATCCATGCTGTGCTCCGTGAAAAGCACAGCCAAGCCGCGGTCGACGACCAGCTGTTTGGTCAGGGCCATCAGGTCGTTGCGCTCCTTGGGCGCCATGCCGGCCGTGGGTTCGTCCATCAACAGCAGCTTGGGGTTGTTCGCCATGGCCATGGCGAGTTCCACGCGCTTGACGTCACCATAGGCCAGCACGCTGCAGGGCCGGTCGGCCTGGGCTTTCATGCGGACCTGGTCGAGCAGCAGCAGCGCCTCGTCGCGCTTGTGGTCGGCCGCCCGGCGCCACATGGAAAACAGCTTGCGGTCCGATGACAGCAGCGCCATCTGGACGTTCTCCACGACCGTCAGCGAGGAAAAGGTCTCTGCAATCTGGAACGTCCGGCTCACGCCAAGCCGCCAGATGTCACGCGGGGCCAGACCAATCAATTCCTGGCCATGCAGCCGGATCGAGCCTGCATCGGCGCGCATCTGACCGTTGACCATGTTGAAGGTGGTCGACTTGCCGGCGCCGTTGGGCCCGATCAGCGCCAGCAACTCGCCGGCGGCCAGTTCGAAACTGATGCCGTCAACCGCCTTGACGCCACCGAACGATTTGCCCAGGCCGGCTACTTTGAGCAAGATCATGACCGCCCCTCCTTCACACCGCGCAGGCGCGACAGCAGTTGCTGGACAAAGCCGGCAATCCCTTGCGGAAACAGCAGCACCAGGACCAGGATGATGGCGCCCAGCATGGCGCGCCAGTAGTCGGTGTTGCGCGCCACCGTGTCGTGCAGCCAGGTGAAGGTGACGGCGCCGACGATGGGCCCCACCAGCGTCTGCACGCCGCCCAGCAGCACCATGACCAGGCCGTCGATGGATTTGCTCACATGCAGGCTTTCCGGAGAAATGCTGCCTTTGGAAAACGCATACAGCGCACCGGCCAGGCCCGCGAAAGTGCCGGCGATGACAAAAGCCACCCATTGCAGACGCTTGACGTTGATGCCGATGGCATCGGAGCGAAGCCCCGAATCGCGTGCAGCACGCATGGCATAACCAAAGGGCGAATACAGCATGCGGTGCATCATCAGCACAGCCCCGGCCACCAGTGCCAGCGTCAGGTAGTAGTACATCTTTTTGTCAGCCAGCCATTCGGACGGCCAGACGCCGGTCAGCCCGTTGCTGCCACCGGTGAAAGTATCCCACTGGTAACAGATCGCCCAGGTGATCTGCGCGAACGCCAGCGTCAGCATGGCCAGGTACACACCCGACAGCCGCACGCAGAACCAGCCGTAGAAGAAAGCGCCCAGCGCCGCCAGCGCGGGCGCCACGACCAGGGCCACCTCCATCGGCAGGTTCAGGCTGCGCACCAGCAGGGCTGCGCCGTAGGCACCCAGGCCAAAGTACGCCGCATGGCCGAAGGAGTGCATGCCGGCCGGGCCCATGATGAAGTGCAGGCTGGCCGCAAACAGCACAGCCACCAGCAGGTCGATGAGCAGGACGGTCACGTAAGGCGACTGTGCGGTCAGCGCGGGCATCAGGACCAGCAGGGCCAGCAGGGCGGCGCCGCCGTACTTGTAGAGGCGATCGGGCGGCCGCAGCGGCTCCTCGGCCGTGCCCGTATGGCGGCTGGTCGCCTGGGGCCGACCAAACAGGCCCCAGGGCCGGGCCACCAAGACGACGGCCATCACGAGAAACTCCACCACCAGGGTGAGTTTGGAAAACGAAATGCTGACGCCCCAGATTTCCACCAGGCCGAGCCAGATGCAGATGGCCTTCAACTCGGCGATCAGCAACGCCGCCACAAATGCGCCGGGAATCGAGCCCATGCCGCCGACCACCACCACCACAAAGGCGGCGCCGATGATGTTGAGGTCCATGTCGAGGTTGGCCGGCTCGCGCGGCAACTGCAACGCCCCGCCCAAGCCAGCCAGCAAGGCACCCAACGCAAACACTGCGGTGAACAGCCAAGCCTGATTGACGCCAAGGGCGCTGACCATCTCCCGGTCCTGCGTGGCGGCGCGCACCAGCGTGCCCCAGCGGGTTTTGGTGAGCAGCAGCCACAGCAGCCCGAGAACTACCGGGCCGGCAACGATCAGGAACAGGTCATAGGAAGGAAATTGCCGGCCGAGGATGGACACCGAACCGCTCAAGCCAGGTGCCCTGGGGCCCAGCAACTCCTCTGGCCCCCAGAACCACAACACCGCGTCCTTGATCACCAGGCCCAGCGCATAAGTGGCCAGAAGCTGGAACAGTTCAGGCGCACGGTAGATGCGGCGCAGCAACAGAACTTCGACCAGCGCACCGAGCACTCCGACTGCCAGCGCGGCCAGCAACAGGGCCGACCAGAAGCCGACCGTGCCGCTCAGAGTGGCCACCAGCGAATAGGCCACATAAATGCCGACCATGAAAAACGAGCCGTGCGCAAAGTTGACGATGCGCGTTACGCCAAAGATCAGCGACAGCCCGGCTGCCACCAGAAACAGCGACGACGCACCGGCCAGACCGTTGAGCAGTTGGACGACAAAGCCTGAAAAGCTCATGAATTACCTTTTTTTTCGGGAGAAGACAGCCCTTTGCAGACGTCATCACAGGCAGGGTCGCCGTGCAGGAGTCCATCGCAGGCGACACCCGCGGCCGCCACCCGCGCGCAAGGCGCGGGACCGAACGTGGTTTCGCCGTGCGCCAGACTGCTCAGTCGGCGGGGCGCAGCTTCTTGACTTCTGCGGCCGAAGGCTGGAATTTCGCGCCGTCCATGTAGCGGTAGTCCACCATCACACCCTTGCCACCCTCGTTCTTGGTACGCCCGACATAGGCGCCCATGGTGGACTGGTGATCTTCAGGACGGTAGACCACGGGACCAAATGGCGTGCCGACCTTCAGGCCACGGAAAGCAGCAATCATCTTTTCGGTGTCTGTGGATTTGGCTTTTTTCATGCCTTCGGCCAGCGACTTGATGGCGCTATAGCCCACGATGGAACCCAGGCGCGGATAGTCGTTGTATTTGCCGTGATAGGCCAGGAAGAAGGCCTTGTGT
Source organism: uncultured Rhodoferax sp. (assembly GCA_964483855.1). Classification (GTDB taxonomy): domain Bacteria; phylum Pseudomonadota; class Gammaproteobacteria; order Burkholderiales; family Burkholderiaceae_C; genus CAISIP01. Next base: position 456 of record CAZADK010000413.1, on the reverse strand, counting down.
TCAGGCGTCTGGATGCCGTACCAGGGGTATCCGGTGACCAGCCAGCCATTGGGCGTCTCGTCCTTCAGCGGATCCAGGTACTCTGGCTCGCCGGTCAGCAAACTGACCACTTCACGGCCCTGGAACAAGCCGCGCGTGTTGCCCTCGCGCACAAACTTTGACAGATCGGCACCAAACAGTACATTGAAGATGGCGTCCGGCTTGGCATCGGCAAGGGCCTGTACCACGCTGCCGGAGTCCACCTTGCCCAGAGGTGGCGCCTGCTCGGCCACGAACTCCACATCGGGCTGCGCCTCTTTCAGCAGCTTCTTGAAACTGGCGGCTGCGGACTGCCCATATTCATAGTTGGGGTAGACCACAGCCCAGCGCTTTTTCTTCATCGCCGCTGCGTCGGGCACCAACATGGCCACCTGCATGTAGGTGGCCATGTTGGTGCCCGACGCAGCGGCGATGAAG
>CAZADK010000412.1:0-4572 GCA_964483855.1 uncultured Rhodoferax sp. | reverse complement strand
GCACTTCCTGGCCCAGCGCCTTTTCCTTGACCCTGGCGATGAAATCGCGCACGACGGGCAACGCGACGTCGGCCTCGAGCAAGGCCATGCGCACCTCGCGTAGCATCTCGGTGACGTTGGACTCGGTGATGCGGGCCTGGCCACGCATCTCCTTGACCAGTCGTGACAGTTTTTCGGAAAGCGAGGAGGCCATGGCGGTTCAGTCGAAGGGAGCGCGCCTTTGGCGCATTGAGTGCGTCATCGCGCAGGTTTGCAGCATGCGAAACGCTAAACTGCACCCATGATTCTAGCTAGTGGGTCCCTGTCGAACTATCTGCTTGCCTGGGCCGTGGCTGGCGTCTACCTGATTCCAGCCTTGCTGCCGCGACTGGGCTTGGGCCCGGTCCATCTGCTGGCCCTTTTGATGCACGCCGTGCTGCTGGCCGCCGGATTGCTGGACGGAACCCCGCGTTTCGGCTTCGCTCCCGCCTTGTCCATCACGGTCTGGCTGATCGGTTGTGGCTACGCGGTGGAGACCCAGTTCTACCCGCGATTGCAGATCCGCCGCGTCATGGGTGTGCTGGCCGCCGCCTCGGTGCTGTTGCAGCTGGCCTTCCCCGGCGCGCCGTTACCTCCGACCGCGTCGGTCTGGTTGCCGCTGCACCTGCTGCTGGGCATCGCGTGTTATGGCCTGTTTGGCGCCGCTGTCGTGCATGCATGGCTGATGGGGCGCGCCGAGGCGCGCATGCGCGATGTGACGGAAATCGACGGCGGTGTCCCGTTGCTCACGCTGGAGCGGCTGACCTTCCGGTTCGTTGGCGCCGGGTTCGTGCTGTTGACCGCGACGCTGCTCGCCGGCCTGGTGTTCGGCGAGTCGTTATATGGCCCGGGCAAGGGGCTGCGCTTCGACCACAAGACCGTGTTCTCGGTGTTGTCCTGGCTCACTTTTGCCGCATTGTTGCTGGGCCGTGCGCGTTATGGCTGGCGCGGCCGGCGCGCGGTTCGGGTTTTGTACGCCGGCACCGGATTGCTGTTTCTTGCCTATGTCGGTTCGCGGTTCGTGATTGAAGTCATTCTGGGGCGCTTGACATGAAGTACCTGCTGGTGCTGATCGTGGTGATGATCGGGTTCTGGGTCTGGCGTTCCAACCGGGCCGAGGAAAAGTCCGAGTCTCGGCGCGCCCAGCCGAAGCAGCCGAAGCAGCCGAAGGCCGTCGTCGACATGGTGGGATGCGACGTGTGCGGCCTGCATTGCCCGCGCGAGGACGTCGTCAAGGGGCGCAAGGGCATGTACTGCAGTATCCAGCACCGAAACCAGGTCGAGGCCTGAGCACGCCGATGTCCGGCTCGGCGCAGCAACCCTGGTTGGATCTGCGGCTGGGGCCTTACGGCGACGACTGGCCACCCGGCGGTCCGGACGAGTTTGCTCGGTTGTGGCGCGGCTTCATGACCGCACGGGTGACGCTGGGGCTGGTGCTGCTGGCGTTGCAGTCCACCTTGTATGCGCTCGGTCAGGCGTCTGAACCCTTGCTGATCCTGGTGTGCGGCGTCTACCTGGGCGCGTCGCTGGTGACCCGTGTGGCGGGCAAGGCCCGGCGGCTGGGCGCGAAGATGGGTTCGCGCTGGTTGTCGATCATCGGTGTCGACGTGATCACGTTCGCGGTGCTTCAGTATGTGCAAGGGCAGTCGGGCATCAACTATTCACCATTGCTGGCATTGCCGGTGCTGTTGGCCGCCGTGCTGGGTTCGATGCCGCTGGCGCTGGGCACGGCCGCTGGCGCCACGTTGTTGTTGCTGGGCCAGGCCAGCCTGGCCGGCCTGCGGCCCGACGCGGATGCTGCTGCCATGGTTGCGCAGTCGGCCCTGACTGGTGTCGGATATTTCGTCATCGCTGTCCTGGCCAGCCAGATGTCGGCCCGTCTCGCAACCGAGGAACAACGGTCGCTGCGCAGCCAGATGCTGGCGCGGGTGCAACGCAAGGTCAACAGCCTGGTCATCGAATCGATGACCGACGGCGTGCTGGTTGTCGATGCCCACGACTTGGTGCTGGCGGCCAATCCTGCCGCCTCGCGGCTGTTGGGGCGCGACCTGGCCGACGCGCAGTTGCCGTTCTCGCTGGCGCTGGAGGCGGCATGGCAGCAACTGGCCCAGCTCAACCAGCGCAGCTTTTCCGGCAACCAGTCGCTGTCGGCCAGCATCGTGTTGACGCTGACTGGCATCGGCCCGCAATACACCCATGTGCACACCCGCATCGCGGCCAGCGACGACGATGCGCAAGAGCGGTTGTGCGTGATGTTCGTGCAGGACCAGCGCGAAGCCGAGGCACGCATGCGCACCGAAAAATTGGTCAGCATGGGCCGCATGTCGGCCGCGGTGGCGCACGAGATCCGCAATCCGCTGGCCGCGATCGTGCAGGCCAATGCCTTGCTCGACGAGGAGGTGGGCGATCCCCGGCTCAAGTCCCTGATCCGGATGGTGCACCAGAACGCGAAACGCCTGGAGCGTATCGTGGACGAGGTGCTCGATATCGCGCGGCTGCCTCGATCCGGCGACGGGGCCGCGCCTTGGCGTACCCGGCTCGACGACACGGTGGCACAGGTCTGCCTGGATTGGTCGCAGCAACACGGCCGCAGCGTGCCGCTGAACCTGCGCGCGGGCGCCTCGCTGGTGGCGTTCGATCCCGAGCACCTGCGACGCGTGCTGGTCAACCTGCTGGACAACGCGCGGCGGTATGCGGGAGCGGGCGCCGGCTCGATCCAGGTGTCCACCGGCCGGGGCGCGTCAGGTCAGGCGGAGTTGGCGGTCTGGAGTGATGGCCGGCCGCTGGAGCCCTCGGTTGAACGCCACCTGTTCGAGCCGTTCTTCTCGTCGGAGAGCCGCTCCACCGGGCTGGGGCTGTATATCTGCCGCGAGTTGTGCGCCGGACATGGCGCGGCGATTGCCCTCGCGCGTGAGCAAAGGTTGGCTGCCGGGGTACCCGTCGATGGCAACGAGTTCAGTGTCCGCTTCGCTGCGCCACCGTCTGACAGAATGCGGTCCTGAATGACCGAACGACCGTCGCAGCGCGATGTCCATGTCCTCGTCGTCGATGACGAGCCGGATTTGCGCACCCTGTATGAACTCGCGTTGCTGCGCGAGGGTTACCAGGTCGTGGGTGTGGGTGACGTGGCGCAGGCGCGCGAGCTGCTGGGCCGCCAGCGCTTTGACGTCGTCATCACCGACATGCGTTTGCCCGATGGCTTGGGCATCGACCTGCTGCACCAGATGCGCGAGCAGCACCGCAGCGAACGCTGCGTCGTGATCACCGCCTACGGTTCGGCCGACAACGCGGTGGAGTCGCTCAAGGCGGGTGCCTTCGACTACCTGACCAAGCCGGTCGATATCCAGCAGTTTCGCTCCGTCATCGCCTCGGCGGTCCAGGGCGCGCGCAACGCGGTGGCCGCCGGGCGGCGGCACAATCTCGGAACGGCGCCACACCCGTTGTACAACCGGCGCAGGACCGATACCACTCCCGCCGTCGGCGAGGCGGCGTTGCAGCGCCTGGTCGGCGAGTCGGCGGCGATGCGCCAGGTCAAGGAACGCGTGGCCAAGGTGGCACGCTCGATGGCGCCGGTGTTGATCACCGGGGAGTCCGGCACCGGCAAGGAACTGGTGGCCCGTGCCCTGCACGCCAATAGCCACCGCGCATCCGGGCCGCTGGTGTCGGTCAACTGCAGCGCGATACCGGAACAACTGCTCGAGGCCGAATTCTTCGGCTCGCGCAAGGGTTCGTTCACCGGTGCCACGCAAGACCGCGACGGCTTTTTCCAGGCGGCCCGGGACGGCAGCCTGTTTCTGGACGAGATCGGCGACCTGCCGCTGGCGATGCAGTCCAAGTTGCTGCGCGCCGTCCAGGAACGCAGTGTGCGCTGTGTCGGCGCGACTCAGGAGGAACCGGTCGATGTACGCATCATCAGTGCCACGCACCGGGATCTGGCTGCCGATGTGCAAAGCGGCAGGTTCAGACAGGACCTGTATTACCGGCTCAACGTCATTGATATCGTGATTCCGCCACTGCGCGAGCGGCTCGACGACTTGCCCGCCCTGTGCGCACACTTGCTCGAACGGATCGCCACCGAGTCCGGCATGCCCGTGCCCAAGCTGTCGCCCAGTGTGCTGGAGCAGATCTGCCTGGCACCGCTCAAGGGCAATGTGCGGGAACTCGAGAACCTGCTGCACCGAGCGGTTGCACTCAGCGAGGGTAACGGCCTGCAGATCGATATTCTGAGCGAGCACACCCTGCCGGCCCCGTTGCTGGCTGAACCGCCGCTGTCGGTGCCGGACACGACGCCGCGTGAAACGGTGCTCGCAGCGCCAGCGGTCGCGATACCGGACAACCTGCAGGACCACCTGGACCGGCAGGAGCGCGAGATCCTGGTGCAGGCCTTGCACGAGACCGGCTTCAACCGCACGGCGGCTGCGGCGCGCCTGGGCCTGAGCCTGCGCCAGATCCGCTACCGGATTGCGCGGCTGCAGATCGACGAGCCCGCCGACACCGATCGTGGCGATGACAGCCGCTGATACACGCAGGCCGGATGGGTTGTGGGACCGGGGC
>CAZADK010000411.1:0-4587 GCA_964483855.1 uncultured Rhodoferax sp. | reverse complement strand
GCGTCTTTGGGTCGCTGGCCAGGTAGTCGAGCATGTCGCCGAAGTCGACGTCGGCATGTTCGCCCAGCGAGACGAAATGCGAGAAGCCGATCGCCCGGGCACGGGCCCAGTCCAGCATCGCGGTGACCAGCGCGCCGGACTGTGACACGAAAGCCAGGTCACCGGCAGCCGCCGACGTGTGCGCGAAACTCGCGTTCAGGCCCAGGTGCGGCGACAACATGCCGATGCAGTTTGGCCCCAGGATGCGCAGCAGCTTGGGGCGGGCCGCGTCCAGCATCGCCTTGCGCTGCGCCGCGTTCAGCCCGGCCGTGAGCACGATGGCCGCGCGAGTGCCACAGGCAGCCAGTTCGGCGATCAGGCCCGGCACCGCCGCGGCGGGCGTGCAGATCACGGCCAGGTCCGGCGCGCCAGGCAGGTCGGCGGCGCGGGCATACACCTTTTCGCCGTCGAGCGTTCTGTGTTTCGGATTTACCGCATGCACCGGGCCCTTGAAACCGCCGCTGCGCAGGTTGTTCCAGACCGTTGCGCCGACGCTGCCCGCCCGCGCAGAGGCGCCGAACACCGCGACGGAAGAGGGATCCAGCAAGTGGTCTAGGTTGCGAATGCTCATGGGTCAGGCCTCAATGGGTAGGGTCGTGCGCGCGTTCTGCGCGGGCTGCAGCCGGCGAAGCTGGCTCGGCGCCAGTCACTTCGCCGACGCTTGACATGATACGAAAGCCGATCTTGCTTCGGCCCGGTCGTCGTCGACGGCCGCGAGCGTTCGACCGTTGTGGCAGGCAAGCTTGATCCTGGTCAAGCCCGAGCGGCTTTTCACACCCGGAACACGTGGCCGTGGTAGGGTGTTTCTCCTTGCATGCAGCCTGCTGACGGAGGTTCGGATGAACGATGAAGCGCAAGCGGTTCGCCACGACTATCGTCTGCGTGGTGTCGACAGGCGGGTGGCCGAGTCCCATCAACTCGCGAGCCAGTGTTACGCTGTCGTGCTCGCCGGCGGCCGTGGCAGCCGCCTGCACAATCTGACCGACTGGCGCGCCAAGCCGGCCGTGCCGTTCGCCGGCAAGCTCAAGATCATCGATTTTCCGCTCAGCAACTGCGTGAATTCTGGTATTCGCCGTATCGCGGTGTTGACCCAGTACAAGTCGCAGAGCCTGATCCGGCACATCGAGCGGGGCTGGAGCTTCCTGTCGCCGAGCCTGGGTGAATTCATCGATGTGGCCCCCGCGCAGCAACGCCTGGGCGCGAGCTGGTATGCCGGCACCGCCGATGCGGTCTACCAGAACCTGCATCTGGTGCGCGATTGCGCGGCACGACATGTGCTGATCCTGGCCGGCGACCACGTCTACAAGATGAACTACGCCGCGATGCTGGCGGACCATGTGCGCCATGGCGCGGATGCCACCGTGGCCTGCATCGAAGTTCCGCTGTCGCAGGCAAACCAGTTCGGCGTCATCACGGTCGATGCCCAGTCGCGCGTGGTGGACTTCGTCGAGAAGCCGGCGCAGGCCACGCCGTTGGCCGATGCGCCCGAACAGGTGCTGGCCAGCATGGGGATCTATGTGTTCAATGTCGATTTCCTGTGTGCCCAGCTGGAGCGCGACGCCGCCGATCCGGCGTCCAGCCACGACTTCGGCAAGGACCTGCTGCCGCGTCTGGTGGCGAACCGCCGCGTGCTGGCGCACCGGTTCGAAGATAGCTGCGTGAACATGGTCGGCAAACGCCCCTATTGGCGTGACGTCGGCACCGTCGATGCCTACTGGGAGGCCAACATGGACCTCACCACGGTGGTGCCCGAACTCAACCTGTACGACGACCAGTGGCCGATCATCAGCTTGCAGCCGCAGTTGCCGCCAGCCAAGTTCGTTTTCGACGACGACAACCGGCGTGGCATGGCCGTGGCGTCCCTGGTGTCGAGCGGTTGTATCGTCAGCGGTGCCACGGTACGCCGCTCCATCCTTTTTTCCAAGGTACGGGTGGCTGAACACAGCCTGATCGAGGACTCGCTCGTGCTGCCAGACGTGGTCATCGGTCGCCATGTGACCTTGCGCAAGGTGGTGGTGGACAAGCGCTGTATCCTGCCCGACGGCTTTTGTGCCGGCATGGATCCCGAGCGGGACCGGACCCGCTTTCATGTCACCGAGGGTGGCGTGACGCTGATCACGCCCGCGATGCTGGCCGCGACCGGAGAGCCGCTGGCGAACCCGACCGACGACGATTCCGGGTTCGACATGCTCCCGGTATGAACTTGCGCCCCAGGGCAGGGCTGCGCATGAGGAAATGCCGGGTCGCCCCAAGTTTCCTCGCACCCCCTTGGCTGGCCTGGACAAGCCAGCGCTGGGGGCAAGCTTGACGAAACGCCGGGGCCATCCCAAGTTTCCTCGCATCGCCTTGGGGGGCCTGGCGAAGCCAGGGTTGGGGGCGCATGAGGAAACGCCCAGCCGCTCCCAAGTTTCCTCGCACCTCCGCGGGGGGCCTGGCGAAGCCAGGGCTGGGGGCGATCTCAGATCGCCAGGCGCATCGGCCGCGCAAACACCGAGTTTGCAGCTACCACCACCATACGTTCGCGCGCGCCCACGCCTTTGGCGGTTGGCAGGCGCGCCGGCGCCGACCCCCGCGGCTTGATGGGAACCAGATGCTTGTTGGGGGCGATCGCATCGTCAAGCGAGGTTTCGGCCAGCAAGCGCAACATCTGCGCCTCAAGCTGCGCCGCCCACTGTGCATCGATGCTCTGACCGCCACGCGGGCGGTTCGCGAACGATCGATGTCCGTCGCCGTTGGCCACGCCGGCGTCATCGGCGGAGCTGACGATATCGGCCAGGGAAATCGACTCTGCCTCGCGCGCCAGCATGTAGCCGCCGCCGGGCCCGCGCAACCCGGTGACCAGTCCGCTGCGGCGCAGGCGGCCGAACAGAAGGTCCAGATAAGACGGCGAAACCTGCTGGCGTGCGCTGATCGCGGATAACGGGACCGGACCCTGGTGCTGGTGCAAGGCCAGATCCATCATGGCGACGACAGCCAGACGGCATTTCGGGGGTATGACCATGGTGATTCCTGGTGTGTTGGAAGGGGTGGATTGGTTGTGGCGGGTGGGGCTCATCGGGCGTGTTCTTCCAGGCGCATCGACTGGGCAGGCACCGTCAGGCCTTCGACGGGAAGCTGCAAGGCACCACTGAGGCGCGGTCGATGGCGACCGAATCGGTTGCGTTCGAGCTGCTTGGCGACGGCACGGGCGGCGCGATCACTCGCCCGGTCGATCACCGCGTACAGGTCGGGTCCGCAATCGCGGATCACGACTGGCGGTGCGTCCACCAGGCTCACCTGCAGGCGGCAGAACTTGTCGGGTCCGCCACGCGGGCCGTTCTCGTCGCCCAGCCGCACGACGACGCGCGAGACCCGGTCCGCGTGCCGGGTCAGGCCGAATCCAAGCCTGCGCCGAACATGGCTGGCCAGCGCAGTGGTGTTGGGAAAGTCGATACTCTGGATGTCGAATTGCATGGCTCCTCCTGAGTTGATCTGCACGGTTGTGATGTAGGGAGTCTCGGCGCCCGGACTTATTTTGTAAATTCGAATTATTTGTACTTATGATTCGATAAAAATTGATCATGAGCCGGCGTGGTGCCGGTTCGCCAACGGAAGCGCGGATGAATTACAAGCACCTTCACTATTTCATGCAGGTCGCCAAGACCGGCAGCGTGCTCGGTGCCAGCGAGCGGCTGCACGTGACGCCACAGACCATCAGCGGGCAGATCCAGTTGCTGGAGGAGCAGCTGGGCAGTCCGTTGTTTGCCAAAAGTGGGCGCGGGTTGGTGCTGACGGAGGCCGGCCGACTCGCGCTGGGGTATGCCGAGGACATCTTTTCGCTGGGCGCCGAGCTCGAGCAGGCGGTGCGTGAACATCCGACCAGCCGCCCGGCGCTGGAGTTCCGCATTGGCGTGGCAGACGCCTTGCCCAAGCCCATTGCGTACCGGCTGGTCGAGCCCGCGACGCGCATCGAGGAGCCGGTGCGGCTGGTGTGCCGGGAGTGGAAGCTCGATAACCTGCTGGCTGAGCTGGCCCTGCACCGGCTCGATCTGGTGTTGTCGGACGCGCCAATACCGCCGTCGGTCAGCGTCAAGGCCTTCAGCCACCAGCTTGGCGCCTCCGGCCAGACTTTTTTTGCCGCGCCGGCGTTGGCCGAGCGTTACCGGGCTGGGTTTCCGGATTGCCTGGAGGGAGCGCCGATGCTGATGCCGGCGCAGGATTCGGCCACCGGGCAGAAACTGCAGTCCTGGTTTCAGGCGCGGGCGCTGCACCCGCATGTCGTCGGCGAATTCGACGACAGCGCGCTGGCCAAGGAGTTCGGACGCCGGGGGGCCGGCCTGTTCGTGGCCCCGACCGTGCTCGCCGACGATATCGAGCGGCAGTTCGGCGTCAGCGCGATCGGCCAGGCCGATGGCATCACGGTGGAGTTTTTCGCGATTACGGTTGAACGCCGTATCACCCACCCCTGCGTGGTGGCGATCACCCGTTCGGCTCGCCAGGCGTTGTTCGCTGGCACGCCGGACGGCGCGCGACGCAGGCGCAGATCGGCCGGCTGATTGCGGATCAGGC
>CAZADK010000410.1:0-4589 GCA_964483855.1 uncultured Rhodoferax sp. | reverse complement strand
TTGCTTTTGGGGGGGTGGCGCTGAAGATCCAGGATCGGCTGTCGCGGCTCGACACTGAAGACGTACGCCAGTTGGCCACCGTCGGGGCGGCGATTCGCGCAATGGTGGAGGCGCAACCCTTTCCGCCAGCGCTGGAGCAGGCAGTCCGGACGGCTTTCGCCAGCTTGGCGGCTGGTGCGCCGGCGGCTTCGTTCGCGGTGCGATCCTCCGCGACCGCCGAAGACTTGCCCGATGCGTCGTTCGCAGGGCAACAGGAAACCTTCCTCAATGTGGTTGGTATCGATGCGGTGCTGCACAAGATGCGCGAGGTGTTCGCTTCGCTGTACAACGACCGCGCCATCAGCTACCGCGTTCACAAGGGCTTTGCGCATGGGCACGTGGCGCTCAGTGCGGGCGTGCAGCGCATGGTGCGTTCGGACCTGGGCGCGGCCGGCGTCATGTTCACCATCGATACCGAATCCGGCTTCGACGACGTGGTGTTCATCACGTCCAGTTACGGCTTGGGTGAGACGGTCGTGCAGGGCGCGGTCAATCCGGATGAGTTCTACGTGCACAAGCCCATGTTGCGGGCCGGCAAGCGCGCCATCATCCGACGCAGCCTTGGCTCCAAGCTGGTGCAGATGCAGTTCACGACCGCCCAAGAGAAGGCGCAGGGCGGTCGGCTGGTCAAGACCACCGACGTTCCGACCGAACTGCGCAACCGATATTCGCTGACGGACGCCGACGTGGAAAAGCTCGCTGCGTATGCCCTGGTCATCGAACAGCATTACGGTCGCGCCATGGACATTGAGTGGGGCAAGGACGGTCAGGACGGCGAACTCTATATCCTGCAGGCGCGGCCAGAGACCGTCAAAAGTCAGGCCGCCGGCAAGCCGGAACACCGCTACAAGCTCAAGGGGCGCGGAACCGTTCTCGTGGAGGGCCGGGCGATTGGTCAGAAGATCGGCACCGGGCCGGTCCGGCTGGTGCACAACATCCGGGAAATGGACCAGGTGCAGGTGGGTGATGTGCTGGTGACGGACATGACCGACCCGAACTGGGAGCCGGTAATGAAGCGTGCCTCGGCAATTGTCACGAACCGGGGCGGCCGTACCTGCCACGCGGCGATCATTGCGCGTGAACTCGGGATTCCGGCGGTGGTTGGATGCGGCGACGCCACCAGTTTGCTCAAGGACGGCGTGTTGGTCACGGTCAGCTGCGCCGAAGGGGATACGGGCTTTGTCTATGACGGCCTGCTGGAGACCGAGGTGCAGGAGGTCGAGCGCGGTGCCATGCCGCAGATCGGGCTCAAGGTGATGATGAATGTCGGCAATCCCCAGCTGGCATTTGACTTCTGCCAGTTGCCCAACGCCGGCGTCGGCCTGGCGCGCCTGGAGTTCATCATCAACAACAACATTGGCGTGCACCCCAAGGCGATCCTGGATTACCCGAACGTCGATGCCGATCTGAAGAAAGCGGTCGAGTCGGTGGCACGTGGACACGCCTCGCCGCGTGCTTTTTACGTGGACCGGGTGGCAGAGGGGGTGGCGACAATCGCCGCCGCGTTCTGGCCGAAACCGGTGATCGTGCGGCTGTCGGACTTCAAGAGCAACGAATACCGCAAGTTGATTGGTGGCAGTCGTTACGAGCCGGAAGAAGAGAACCCGATGTTGGGTTTTCGCGGGGCGGCGCGTTACATCAGCAGCGAGTTTGGCGAAACCTTTGCAATGGAGTGTGAGGCGCTGTTGCGGGTGCGCAACGACATGGGGCTGGTGAATGTGCAGGTGATGGTGCCATTTGTGCGCACCCTGGAGCAAGCCCGAAAGGTCACAGAGCTGCTGGCGGCGCATGGATTGCGCCGTGGCGACGGCAGCGGCGAGGCGACGCTGAAAATCATCATGATGTGCGAGATTCCCAGCAACGCGATTTTGGCTACCGAGTTCCTGCAGTACTTCGACGGGTTCTCGATCGGATCGAACGATCTGACGCAGCTGACACTGGGACTGGACCGCGACTCCGGGTTGGAGCTGCTCGCCGCCGACTTTGACGAGCGCGACCCCGCCGTCAAAGCCTTGATCCGCCAGGCCATTGGCGCCTGTCGCGCCCAGGGAAAGTACATCGGCATCTGTGGCCAGGGTCCCAGCGACCATCCGGACTTTGCGTTGTGGCTGCGCGACGAAGGGATCCACTCGATCTCGCTCAACCCGGACTCAGTGATCGACACCTGGCGGCGGCTCGCCGGGTGAGCCGGGCGCACAACCCGCACTTCGGATTACCTGCGTTTCAGGGAATACCCCAGGCCTGCCCTTTACCCGCAAATGTTGTCAGAGCGGTGCTCATTGCTGGCCATCCAGTAGTGCGAAGCCCAGGCACATGAACTGAAACCCCGTATATCCTTGCCAGAGCAGTTGATGCCCTGGGGGCGGATCGCCGGCGCGCCCGATGTAGCCGCCGATTTTGGCCACCAATCGCACCGCCTCACCCAATTGCGTCGGTGGTTTCAATCTTTTTTTTTGGCGTAGGCGCGCAAGGTGCGTAGCTCAATGTCCGAGAACAGAATCTGTGCGGGCAACTCCGGCACTTCGCGCCCCAGCAGGGTCATCGCCATGATCCGCCAGGCAATCACCAAATTGATGGCAATCGCTCGGCGCAGACGCTCGACGCTCTTGTGTGCCAGGTCCTCAATGGCGCAGCCCGATTTGAGCACCCGGTGCCAGTCCTCGATGCGCCAGCGCAGGCAGTACCAACGCAGACACTGCTGGGCATCCTCGCCCGAGGTGAGTGCCAGCGTAGTGAGCAAGAACCACTCCAGCGGCTCGGCACCCAGCGGCGGATTTTCCTCAACTGCGTGCACCACCCAGATATCGATAGGAGCCTTGTCGGCGTGGTAGTGTGAGGGCACAAGCTGCACTGGCATGTAGCGCAGCGTCACATCGGCCAGACGCTCGCAGCGCATCACGCAGGCCTTCTGTTTGCTTTTCTTGGTCCGCGCACTTTTGCGTGGCACTGGCACGTGCACCCGGCTGACAGCGGGTGTCTCACGCACAGCGGCGAACAACTTGTGGGGCTCCTGCGTGATATTGCGATCATGCTTGGCCCGGATCAGCAATTCGACACGCGGGTTTTTGCGTTGCTCGTCGAACAACTCAAAGAAGTCGGCCTCGCGATCACACACATTGATCAGCCGTGTATTGGGCATCTGGCTGGCCAGCGCGACGATGGTGCGGTGGTGCTCTATCCAGATGCAGTTCTTCTTCTCCTCAATGGGAATGGCGTGAGCCGGACGTTCTTCAGTCCTGGATTTTTCCTGCGGTGCCGTGCAGTCCGCACGCAGCACGCCCAGGGGCAGTCCGTTGGCACTGAGCGCCAGGGTCGAGTGCAGATGCAGGCCCCGACTCTTGGCACCGGTTTGATTGCTGCCAATGACCCCGAGGCCTTGGCAACGGTCCAAGGTGTTGTAGTTCAGATCACTGCCATCTTGCACACACAGCACCACCTTTTGTCCCATCATCCGGCGCACCGTGCGAGCGCGGTGAGGCTCCAGGATGTTGGCCATGCTGACGGCCGATTCCTCAGGGCTATCGATCAGGCGGTAGTACGCCTTGATCTGCGCCCAGTAGCCCTTGGCCACGCCGCAAAAGGCGCGTCCGGGCACCTCTGCTTTGGCCCCGGCCACACTCACCAGACGCTTGGTTAAGCGTGCATCGCCCAGCGCGGCACCACCAAATTCGTGCTGCGCCCAGACATCACTCTCGAGCCCCTGGGTGAGTGACAAGGCCGCCCCACCTGCGTTGGGCATCACGCCCATACGCGCCCTGAAGTCATCTTGCAGTGGGTACACATAGATCGCCTTGGGGCTCAACGCCTTTTTGTTGAACCGATCTTGTCGGCCCCGCCCCTGGGTCTTGCCAATCTCTTGCCAGTTCGCAGCCTTGTAGCAGGTACCAATGAATTCAGCGGTGTCAACGAAACTCTCCACCAATTGTGGGCGGTAGCCGTATTGCTTCTCAAAGTCCTGTGGCATTGCGCCAAGCACCTGGCTCAATACCTTGGAGGCCAGGTTTTGACAGCGTACGCTGGTGCGAACCAAAAAGCGGCTCATGTTGACGCAGTAGTGCAGATAGTCACGCCGCTGTGCATGATTCCAGCCGATCCAGCTGTCACGCGCGCCCAAGTTCAGGGCCGGGGCGGCAAAGCCAAACCCACCCAACCAGCCGTGTGTCGAGCCAATGAGGTAGCGCAACTGGCGCCCCACCAGCGGACCGGCCCCTTGAGGATGCTCGCACAGCATCAGCTCGTTCCAGATGCGCATCTGATCGAGTGTGTTCACCAAGATCAACTCCAGGCCCTGGAGTTGCCCGACCTCTGCAGGTACTCCCGTGGGCTGCGCCACTGGCTCGGGCAGCCGCCTTGGAGAGGATGGCCCCGGCCCCTTGCGGGCCAGGGGCAAGGTAAAGTGGCCCGCACGCTCGAGCTCGCGCAGCGCCTTCAGGCAACCCCCGAGCTGGGCTTGGCCACGCAAATCGTGCAAGCCGAGTTGCTCGCATGCCTTGGCCGCCAATTGACTGCGGTTGCTCGATGGGTTGGTATCGAGCAGGCTGCGGATGCAG
>CAZADK010000409.1:0-4599 GCA_964483855.1 uncultured Rhodoferax sp. | reverse complement strand
CAGTTGCGCAGAGCGGGTGTCGACATGCTGGAGCCGGTTGCCAAGGCGCCGCCTCCGGTAACAGCCCCCACACCGCGCGAGGTAGCCCGGCCTGTCGAGACTCCAGCAGAAACAGCGTCGCCAAAAGTACGATCGGCCACGTCGCGCCGCGTCGAGTTGGATATGGATGCGCTTTCCGCAGCTGGCATCGTGACACCTAATGCACCTCGCTCACAGATTGCCGACCAATACCGGGTCATCAAGCGGCCGCTGATCGGCAATGCGATGGGCAAGGGTGCAACCCCGGTCGCAAACGGCAACCTGATCATGGTGACGAGCTCCGTGCCAGGGGAAGGCAAGAGTTTTACCGCGATCAATCTGGCCATCAGCATCGCTGCAGAAATGGACAACACGGTGATGTTGGTCGATGCCGATGTCGCGCGCCCGTCGGTTCTGCGTATGCTGGGCCTTCCCCTCGGGCCTGGCTTGCTGGATCTGCTTCAAGACGAAACGGCTGATTTGTCGACGATGTTGCTCAAGACCAATATCGACACGCTCAGCATCTTGCCCAGCGGCACGCCACACGATCGCGCGACGGAGATGTTGGCCAGCGATGCCATGACCCGCCTGGTGGCGGACATGGGCAGGCGTTATCCAGACCGGATCATCGTGTTCGACTCGCCACCGTTGCTGTTGACCACCGAGTCGCGTGTGTTGGCGACACACATGGGGCAAATTGTCATGGTGGTTCAGGCTGAAAAAACCCTGCGCTCGGATGTGGAGGATGCGTTGGCGACCATCGAGGAGTGCCCGGTCAAATTGCTGTTGCTCAATCAAGTACGCACCAATGTTGGCGGTGGCTACGGCTACGGCTACCGGTACGGCTATGGTTATGGCTACGGTGCAAAGGCCGCGTAGTTGGTGTTGCTGGTGAGTCGATCAATGTGGCATGGCCTGACAGACTTTCGCGTGAAGGGTGCTTGGACGTTCAATGGTGCGGCTCTCACCCTGTTCGTCGGGGCCGTTTTTCCGGGTGTCGCCTGGCCCCAGGTACCAGCCGGTTTGGACATTGCCTCTACGGTCAAGTTGTCGGCGCGAGTGACGGTTTCCGAGGTGTACACCAGCAACGTCTTTCTAAACAACAATCCGCGTTCGGATCTCATCACGGAGGTGAGCCCTGGAATCCGCATTACCAGCAAGGGTGGCCGGATTCAGGGTTCACTGGACTATTCGCTCACGGAGCAGTTTTACGCACGCAACTCGTCTGGACGTCGGTCTCGCAACTCGCTCAACGGAAGTGGTAGTGCTGAGGTTATTGACGATTGGGCATTTGTCGATTTCAGTGGAGTCGTCGGGCAGCAATCCATATCGGCCTTTGGTGCGCCCTCAACCAACCTTGGTGCGATCAATGGCAATAGCTCTGAAGTCTCGACCTTCCGAATCTCGCCCTACCTGCGTGGCCGCTTGGGCGGGGTCGCCGAGTACGTGGCACGATACAGCCTGAGTTCGTCGAATAGCGACGCGGCAACGGTCTCGGGCGTGGACATCAGCGACTTGTCGCTGAGTTTGCGTGGCACCGGAGCGCGACGGGGCCTGGGGTGGAGTCTTGAAGGTAGTCAACAGAAAGCGGATTATTCTCTTGGTCGGTCGACGCAAAGCCGCAGGATGAGCGGCAGCGTCGGATACCCGATCGATGAGCGATTCGGTGTGTATGTGCGCGCCAACCGGGAGTCCAACGACTTCACTGGTTTGACCGAAACCAGCAAAACCTTTGTTGCGCTTGGCGTGAACTGGACACCGAACGAAGAACTGAAGGTCAGCATTGACCGGAACAACAACGGGGTGCTTGGCATCGATGCAGTTTGGAATCCTTCCCGGCGCACCAGTCTGTCCGTTTCCCGTGAGCAACGTCTTTTTGGCACGACCCACCGTGTTGCACTGGCATACCGGACGCAAAATTCGGCGTGGACCTACAGCAGCTCCAGGACGATCAATACCGATTCGGGAGTGACATCAGGATTCAAGCCTGTGGACCTTTATAACGTTTTGGTGGATCAGTTTGCCGTGGCGGAATCCGATCCGGTCAAACGTGAACAATTTCAGTCGTCGCTTCAAGCGAACGGCATTGTTCCTGGCGCTTCGGCGCTGGTTGGGTTCCAATCTTCAGCTGTGAATGTGCAAAACCAAAATCAGCTTTCAGCGGCCTTGTTCGGCGCGCGAAACACGGTAACAGTGCTGATCTCTCGCGGCACAAGCAGCCGGCTCGATACACAGACCTCGGCAATAGACGACTTCACCACGTCGTCAACAGTCGAGCAGTCGGGCCTCAGTGTCAATGTGTCGCATCGGTTCAGTCCGCAGACAGTGCTCAATTTTCTGGCAGCGCGGCAACTGACCTCCGGTTCGGGGGCTCAAACTGGAACATCTTCGCGTACTGTGTTGTTGAACCTGACGACACGCTTGACCAAGGACACCAGCGCTGGCATAGGCTTGCGTCGGGTAGTTTTCGACAGCTCGACCAATCCGTACACAGAAACTGCGGTGACGGGCAACCTCAATGTGCAGTTCTGATTCATGTACGAAGCTTTTTATGGGCTGACCAGCAAGCCTTTCCAACTCAACCCCGACCCCAGCTTCTATTTCGGTAGCAAGCAGCACCGGCGGGCCAAGGCCTACCTGGAGTATGGCCTGCTGCGCAACGAGGGTTTCATCGTCATTACCGGCGAAATCGGTGCCGGCAAGACCACGATCGTGCGGGGCCTGCTCGACAGCATGGACTCGAACACGGTGACGGCGGCCAATCTGGTGAGCACGCAACTGGACGCCGAAGATACCCTGCGTATGGTGGGCGCCGCGTTCGGCGTGCGGGTCAAGGATGCGTCCAAGGCAGACCTTTTGATGACGATCGAGGCGTTCCTCGTCACCCAGGTCAGCGAGGGCAAGCGCACGCTGCTGATAGTTGACGAGGCCCAGAATTTGACGCCGCGAGCAGTCGAAGAACTACGGATGTTGTCGAATTTCCAGTTCGGCAAACAGGCCTTGTTGCAGACCTTCCTGGTCGGGCAGCCCGAGTTCCGCGAGATCTTGCAACATCCCAATATGCAGCAGTTGCGCCAACGTGTGACGGCGACCTGCCATATCGGCCCGCTCGATGTCGAGGAAACCCGCGGTTATATCGAACATCGGCTCAAGTGTGCCGGTGGCACGGGAAAGCCGGAGTTCGGCGAAGGCGTATTTGACGCAATCTACAAGGCCACGGGCGGCATTCCGCGGCGCATCAATTCCGTATGCGATCGTTTGCTCTTGCTCGGATTCCTGGGTGACAAGGAAAAACTGACCTTGCAGGATGTGGAAGAAGTGGTCAACGAACTGCAGCATGAGGGTGGGGCAGGAGCCGGTCGACTGGTCTCGTCCATGGCCTCTTTGGAAACGTCGTCATACGCCGGCGTGGCAGACGCATTGGTCGATATCGATCTGGCCAAGCTCCAACATGGCCTCGCGCCGTTCGCCGACAGCCTTGCCGGGCAACTTTCCACGTTGAGTGCCGAGCACCATGGTGACCGGCTGCAGCGCCTCGAGCGCAGTCTGTTGCGGCTGGAACGTGTCAACTTGGAGATCCTGTCGATGTTGCAGAAGATGGTTGCCGCCGTTCGGCGCTGAAGGCGGGATGACACCCACGTATTCCCCCATCACCAATGCGCTGACGATCGACGTCGAAGACTATTTTCAGGTCTCCGCGTTTGCGCCGCACATCGCGCGTTCAAGCTGGGACAGTTGCGAATGCCGGGTCGAGCGCAACGTCGGCCGCATTCTGGACATGCTGGGCGAGCGGCAGACCCGCGCCACTTTCTTCACGTTGGGCTGGATCGCCGAACGATACCCGCAACTGATTCGCCGCATAGTCGATGAGGGTCATGAACTCGCCAGCCACGGTTATGGCCATGAGCGCGCCAGCGACCTGACCGAGTCGGCGTTCCTGCACGACATCACCCGATCCAAGGCCTTGCTGGAAGACTTGTGTGGTGTCGAGGTGCGTGGATATCGGGCGCCAAGTTTTTCCATCGGGGAAGCGAATCTGTGGGCATTCGACTGCCTGCTCCAGGCGGGGTACCGGTACAGCTCGAGTATTTATCCGATTCGGCACGACCACTATGGCATGCCAGACGCCCCGCGTTTTGCCCATGAAGTCCGGCCGGGCCTGCTTGAAGTGCCGATCACCACGCTGCGCCTGCTCAACCGCAATGTTCCGTCCAGCGGCGGCGGGTATTTCCGCCTGTTGCCATACCCCTTGTCGCGCTGGATGCTTGGTCGCGTCAATCGGGGCGATGCCCAATCCGGTGTGTTCTACTTCCACCCGTGGGAGATCGATGTGGACCAGCCGCGTATTCCGGGCATCAGTGCCAAGACGCGGTTCCGCCACTACGTCAACATCCATCGCATGGAGGCCCGCCTCGGCCGCTTGCTGGGCGATTTTGCCTGGGGGCGCATGGACGAGATCTTTCTTCCCCGCAAGGCGCCAACGTCTGAACCTTTAGCCTTGGCTGTCGTTTGAGTCTGCGGTGCTAGAAGTCCAACGTCTATTGCCGGAGGATGCTACGAACGCGCGGCTCTGGGACCCCC
>CAZADK010000408.1:4184-4601 GCA_964483855.1 uncultured Rhodoferax sp. | reverse complement strand
CATTGAAGTCGCCAATCCCAGCCACCTTCCAGCTCTGATCAGCCACCGTGGCGAGAAAAGCACCCGCGGCCGAGTCACCGTCGTTGTAGACATAGTTCTGTCCCGTGCTCGCATTGCGCCACAAGATGTCGGCCTTGCCGTCGCTCTGGAAGTCGCCCACACCCGCCACCTGCCAGGCCTGGCTCGGCTCCTTGGCCACCGTTTGCTGTGTCGCACTGTTGCCGCTCTTCCAGATCACGTTGTCCCCAGTGGCCGTGTTGCGGAACAACACGTCGCTCTTGCCGTCGCCGTCAAAATCGCTGGCAACAGGGTCGAGCAGCAACTGGCCGTCGTCAAACACCACTTTCTCGATGTTGCTCAGCACATCGGTACCGTCCGCTCCGACAACCGTCGCTCCCCCCACGCTGCGCGTCACGC
>CAZADK010000408.1:0-4174 GCA_964483855.1 uncultured Rhodoferax sp. | reverse complement strand
GAAGTCGGCCCCGCCATCGAGCGTATCGTCGCCGGCCCCGCCCCGCAGCGTGTCGCTGCCAGCGCCGCCAAGCAGGGTGTCGCTGCCCGCCAGGCCAAGCAGGATGTTGGCCAGCGCGTTGCCTTCGAGGCTGTTGTTCAGGCTGTTGCCGGTGCCCGACGATGCGCCGCTGCCCAGCGTCAGGTCTTCCACGTTGGCGCCCAGCGTGTAGCTGGCAAGGCTGCTGACGACCCGATCGCGGCCGCCCAACGCCAGATCCGGCTCGCCCTCGAAGACCACGTCGCCCACTGCATCGACGTAGTAGGTGTCGTTGCCAGCTTCGCCCTCCATGCGGTCATTGCCTGTGCCGCCGATCAGGACATCATCGCCAGCGCCGCCGTACAAGGTGTCATTGCCCCCGCCGCCGTCCAGCGTGTCGTTGCCGGCGATGTCGAGCAGCGTGTTGGCGGCGGCGTTTCCAGTCAGCGTGTTGGACAACCCGTTGCCAATGCCGTAAATGCTCGCCGTGCCCGTGAGCGTCAGCTTTTCGATGTTCGCGCCGAGCAGTTGGGGGTAAGTGGGGAAACTGACCGAGGATCGCACTTCATCGACACCGTCATTTACCGCTTCAACGATCACATCCAGTGTGTTGTCGACGATATAGACGTCGTCGCCGCTGCCACCGACCATCGTATCGGCGCCCCGACCGCCGTCGAGCGTGTCGTTGCCTGCCAGCCCGGTCAGGCTGTCGGCGAAATCCGACCCTGTGAGCAAGTTTGCGTTCGTATCTCCGCTCAGCGTCTGGCCCGCAGAAGCGACGTGTTCCATGCGCCCCAGTGCGTCGGTGTAAGTGATGCGCACGCTGATGGCCGCGCCCACGTCGTCGGCGCCAAATGTGTAGCTGCTGCCGTTGGCACCCACGATGAACACGCCACCCTTGAGCCACTGGTAGGTCGGCGTGGCCAGGCTGCCTGCACCGTCGGCGTCGGACAGCCCGGAGATGTCAGCCGACACGGCCTGCCCCAGCGCCGCCACACCCGAGACCCGCAGGGTGCCGACTGGCGCGCGGTTGACGCTGACGTTGTTGCCAGGCGCCACGTTCAGACTGTCGGCAAAACTGGAGGCGCCGCTCACATTGCCCGCCGCGTCGAACTGGCGCACCTGGACCGCATGGGCGGCATAGTCGCCTGTCGGCAGGTTGAATTGATTGCCGGTGCCAGGGAGCCAATTCGCTCCGCTGTCCAGGCTGTATTCGAAACGTCCGCCACTCTCCAACCCGGTGATGGTGAAGCTGCCCGTGTTGGAGATCGTGCTTCCCACGACGGTCTGGCTCACCGATGTGATGAAGATGTCGTTCACCGGCACGTTTTGCTGGCCGCTTTGCGTGGAGGTGGACACTGCGGCAATCGCGTCGATGACCGACATGCCCGATACCACCTGGCCGAACACCGCATACCCGGGCGACCCTGCTCCGGCATAGTTCAGAAAGGCGTTGTCCACCAGGTTCACGAAGAACTGGGCGGTGGCGCTGTCCGGCGCGCTGGTGCGCGCCATGGCTATGCTGCCGCGCACGTTGAGCAGGCCGTTGTCGGACTCCAGGGGCAGGGGTTCGTAGGTAGACGTCTTCTGCAGCAGGTCGGCCGTGAGCCCGCCGCCTTGCACCATGAAGCCGGCAATCACGCGGTGAAAGATGGTGTCGTCGTAAAAGCCGTCGTTCGCATAGGCCAGCATGTTGGCAACCGTGAGCGGCGCCTTGGCGGAGTTCAGTTCCAGCAAGACGTCGCCCAGGCTGGTGCGCAGCAGGACCTGCGGGTCCAGCAAGGGCTTGAACGCGGAGCCGGTCACCAGCCGTGGCACCGACGGCGCCACGGTGTCGATGGCTTGCGACGTGTCGCTGGCGGCCAGGTTGAAATTGCCCGCAGCGTCCTGCACACGGCCCGAGAGCAGAGTCAGGCCGATCTGGCCGAAGGCGGTGCCGGGCAGCGGCACGATGCTCACCGTCCAAAGGGCGCCGCTGCCGGCCACCAAGCCCAGCGCACCGTTGTTCACCAGAAAGTCGCTGGCGTCCAGTCCCGTTACGGGTTCGTCGAAGCTCAGCGTATAGGTGATGACGGAGCCCAGTATCCCGGTGCCCGGTGTGTCGTCGCCAAACAATACGGTGGGAGCAGTGGTGTCGGCCATGGTGGCGTCAGTTCGAAGGTTGGTGCTGCGGGTTGGGTCGCGTTTTATTCTCGCTCAGGTAGGCAGGCGCCTGGGAGGCAGTCGGCTTGCTGCCGGCGACTCCCAAACCCGGCAGCCTCCCAAGTCAGGCAGGAAGGCATGGGGCTGTGGCGGTCAGCGCGGGTGCGTGGATACCAGCCCGATCGAGCAGGACGGTGCGCTGATCCCGAGCCAGCGGGCGCTGGCCACGTGACCGAAATAGCCCCAGAACACACTCGGACCCGGCAGCTCTCGTGATCGGTGTGAAGCTTATACGCCCACGACCACCAGATCCGCCGCTATCAGTGCCGGCTGACCGAAGTCGGTGTAGTCGAAGTTGACGTTGAACGAATACGGCAGAATCCGGGCGCCGGAAAAGGACCAGGACGAACCCTGCAGCAGACCGTCTTTCAGAGGGTCACCAGTGGGGCCGATCGAGTCGCCGAGGGGTGTTGCCATGGATGCGCCAGGTTATGGTGGACGGCATTCTCCCACCGCCACTACCACACGCACTGATCAGACACAAGGGGATATCAAGGCTCGTGCAGGTCCACCGTCGTGATGCGGGGTGCGATGGTCGCGCAGCGTTGATCCGGACACACGCCGGTCACTGTCAGCATGCCGTCCGCAAGCGCAACGTCGCCGACGGACTGCTCCAGTTGCGTGAGGTCCTGCTTGAGCAAGGCGGCGCGTAGGCGTGGGGTGAAAACGCGACTGTATTCACCCAGAAAGTCGTCCGCGCCCAGGAAACGAGGCTGGCGCCCGGCCTGGTTTACCCGCAGCGGAAACCGAACGAACCGCGCCACCCTGGC
Source organism: uncultured Rhodoferax sp. (assembly GCA_964483855.1). Classification (GTDB taxonomy): domain Bacteria; phylum Pseudomonadota; class Gammaproteobacteria; order Burkholderiales; family Burkholderiaceae_C; genus CAISIP01. The sequence goes on along the minus strand of CAZADK010000408.1, from coordinate 1,184 downwards.
CGCGCTTTGTGCTTCGACCGCCGCGCGCAGCCCGGTGGCAAAACGCGCCAGTTCATCGGGCTCCACCATATAGGGTAGGCGGCTCTGCTGGGGCGTGGCCGGCAGTGCGAAAAGTGACACCGCCGCCAGCAGGAGGACGCGACGCACGGCTTGAACAGGAGCATGGCGCATGGGTGCATTCTGCGGCAATCGCCGGAGCGCCGACCAAAGCTACCAAATTGACGGTGGCCGTATCACCGGTGCCATCGGTATCGACACTCAGCAGTCAGTGCCGGTGTTGTAAAGAAACTGCGACGCAGCCAGGTTGATCACGGCGCAGCGGTTGAAGGTGACGTTGAATATGGTCGGGGGGTTGCTGGGGGAGGAAATCAGGCAAGTCGATGGTAGGCGATCAGTGATGCGCTGCCTCCTGCAACACCTGCTCAGCCCATTTGTTCAGGCTTTGACCACTGCGCGCGCTGGCTTTCACAGCCGCGGCATGCACAGCCGGATCGACTCGAAGCATCATCCGGCCACTGGCCGGTCTTTCCGGCGCTTGCGCAATTCGGCTGCATGCTTCCACGTAGCCGTCCACGGCAACTTGAAAGGCATCTTCGAATTCGGCAATCGACACACCATGGAAGGTGATGATGTCATCGATATCCAAAACCCGGCCAACGATGATCTTGTCCTCGGTATCGAAGTCCATGCGGGCCTTGTAGCCCTTGTAGGTCATGGTGTTCACGATGCTGCTCCAATCTTCGCCAAAAATTCGCGCGTGGCCTTGACCCTGTAACGCAACGCCTCACGCCCCGGATGGGGCCGGTGAAAGTTTGCCTTGCGACCCTGGTGTTCGAAAGTGACCGCTGAGCCTGGCTCCTCGACGATCCGGCATCCCAGTGCCATCAATAGAGCCTCGATTCGCGACCATGCCATATTGCCGTTCACAGGCTCGGTCATGATCGCATCGAGAGTCTGGCGGTGCTTGCTGTTCACCACAAAATGATAGCATCGCTCTGGTTTTTGCAATCATTTTTGGCGAAGCCTTGGTGACGATCGTTTTGTGAAATCTCGCGTCGCCAGAGTGGCGCCTTGGCTCGGCCCCAAGGGGCTGGTTGAAGAATCGATGGTGTTGAACACCGGGTAGCTCATGCCCCCACAACCAAAATAGCTGCCGCCGCAAGTGTCGGCATTCCAATGAGCGT
>CAZADK010000407.1:0-4608 GCA_964483855.1 uncultured Rhodoferax sp. | reverse complement strand
AGATCCGTTGCTGCAGACCGAGCAGGTACTCGCGCACCGCGGGCACGCGCCGGCCCCGATGTTCGATGGAGTCAGAAGACATGGAGTGACGTTTCGCTGTGTCGACCCGCGCGTCGCTCAGGCGGCACGATAACCGATGTCGCTGCGGTATTGCATGCCATCGAACTGGATTTCGCGCACGGCCTGGTAGGCGCGCTGCTGGGCCTGGCGCACATTGTCGGCCAGCGCGGTCACGCACAACACGCGGCCACCGCTGGTGACGATCTCGTCGCCCTCGCGCCGGGTTCCGCCGTGGAACACCATCAAGTCGGCCGCGGGCTGCGGCAGGCCGCGGATGCGGTCGCCGGTGCGCGGCGGCTGCGGATAGTCCTTGGCGGCCAGCACCACGCCCAGTGCGGTACGCCGGTCCCATTGCAACTCGACCTGGTCGAGCTTGCGGTCGTCTCCGGTTTCGGTCGCAGCCAGCAGCAACTCGAGCAGATCGGTCTTGAGTCGCATCAGGATGGGTTGTGTCTCGGGGTCTCCGAGCCGGCAGTTGAATTCCAGCGCGCGCGGCTGGCCCTGGGCATCGATCATCAGCCCGGCGTACAGGAAACCGGTATAGACGATACCGTCCTTCTCCATGCCGCGGATGGTGGGCAGGATGATCTCGCGCATGGCCTTGGCATGCACGGCCGGCGTCACCACGGAGGCCGGCGAATAGGCCCCCATGCCGCCGGTGTTGGGTCCCTGGTCGCCATCGAGCAGGCGTTTGTGGTCCTGGCTGGTGGCCAGTGCCAGCACGTTCTTGCCGTCGCACAAGACGATGAAACTGGCCTCCTCTCCCGCGAGGAACTGCTCGATGACGACCCGGGTATCGGGGTCGGCGATCTCGGGCAGCATCTGGTCGATGGCCGCGCGCGCCTGCTCGAGCGTGCCGGCCACGACGACGCCCTTGCCCGCTGCCAGGCCATCGGCCTTGACGACGATGGGGGCACCGCGCTCGGCCACGAAGGCATGGGCTTGCGCCCGGTCGGAGAATGTCATGTGCAATGCCGTCGGAATGCCGTGGCGCTGCATGAAATCCTTGGAAAAAGCCTTTGAACTCTCGAGCTGCGCCGCCGCTTTCGTCGGACCGAAGATGCGCAGGCCCCGTTCGCGGAACAGGTCGACCACCCCGGCAGCCAATGGCACCTCGGGCCCCACCACGGTCAGGCCGATCTTCTCGTTCGCGGCCCAGTCGCACAATTGACCGAGGTCGGTGATGTCGATGTTGCGGATGCGTTCGGCCTGCCACGTGCCGCCGTTGCCGGGGGCCACGAACACGGTCTGGATCCGGCCGGACTGGGCCAAACGCCAGGCCAGCGCATGTTCGCGGCCGCCGCCGCCAATGACCAGTACGTTCATAACGCCGCGTTGTGGTAGACCGCCTGCACGTCGTCTAGGTCTTCGAGCACGTCCAGCAGTTTCTGCATCCGGGCCGCGTCGTCGCCATCGAGATCGACCGGGTTGTCGGCCCGCATCGTGACCTCCGCGACCTCGGCCTTGAAGCCGGCGGCATCCAGCGCCAGCTGCAGCGCCTCGAAATCGGCTGGCGCGGCCAGGACCTCGATGGCGCCTTCGTCGTCGACGATCACATCGTCGGCACCGGCCTCGAGCGCGACTTCCATCAGTTTTTCCTCTTCGGTGCCCGGTGCATAGACCAGCTGGCCGCAATGCTTGAACTGGAACGCCACCGACCCTTCGGTTCCCATGTTGCCGCCGTACTTGCTGAACGCATGGCGGACCTCGGCCACGGTGCGCACCCGGTTGTCGGTCATGGTGTCGACGATGATGGCAGCTCCGCCGATGCCGTATCCCTCGTAGCGGATTTCCTCGTAGTTGACACCCTCGAGATTGCCGGTGGCCTTGTCGATGTTGCGCTTGACGGTATCGGCCGGCATGTTGGCCGCCTTGGCCTTTTCCACCGCCAGCCGCAGGCGCGGGTTGGCGCTCAGGTCGCCGCCACCAGTGCGGGCGGAGACCATGATTTCACGGATCACGCGGGTCCAGACCTTGCCTCTTTTTTCATCCTGCCGCCCCTTGCGGTGCTGAATATTGGCCCATTTGCTGTGTCCTGCCACGCGGAGTCCTTCGAAAAATTGGTTACCCTAGCGGCACGATTGTACTTTTGGGAATCTCCATGATCGAACCGTTCGTGATCGCGCAACGCGACGACATCCGATGCTGCCTGCAGCCGGACAAGGCAAATCGCCATGGCCTGATTACCGGTGCAACTGGCACCGGAAAGACCATCACGCTGCAAACGCTGGCCGAGGCATTCTCCGGGGCGGGAGTTCCGGTCTTCATGGCCGACGTCAAAGGCGACCTGACCGGCATTTCGCAAGCCGGCAGCCTGGGCGGCAGGCTGGGCAAGATCATCGCCGAGCGCAAGTTGCCAACCCCCGCCTTTGCGCCCTTCCCGGTCACGTTGTGGGACGTATTCGGCGTACAGGGCCATCCGGTGCGCGCCACGGTCAGCGACCTGGGCCCGTTGCTGCTGGCGCGGATGCTCAACCTCAATGAAACCCAGGCCGGCGTGTTGCAGCTGGTGTTCAAGATCGCCGACGACCAGGGGCTGTTGCTGCTGGACATGAAAGACCTGCGCAGCATGTGCCAGTTCGTCGGCGACAACGCTTCCCAGTTCACGACCAGCTACGGCAACATCAGCGCGGCCAGCGTTGGCGCGATCCAGCGCGGCTTGATGCAGATCGAGAGCCAGGGCGGCGACAAATTCTTTGGCGAGCCGATGCTCAACATCGCCGACTTCATGCAGACCGATGGCAGCGGCAAGGGCGTCGTCAACATCCTGGCGGCCGACCAGCTCATGAACGCGCCCCGGCTGTACGCCACCTTCCTGCTGTGGCTGCTCAGCGAACTGTTCGAGAACCTGCCGGAGGTGGGCGATCTGGACAAGCCCAAGCTGGTCTTCTTCTTCGACGAGGCGCATCTGCTGTTCACCGATGCGCCCAAGGCCCTGGTCGAACGTATCGAACTGGTGGTGCGCCTGGTGCGCAGCAAGGGGGTGGGTGTGTATTTCGTGACCCAGAACCCACTCGACATTCCCGACTCGGTGCTGGCCCAACTTGGCAACCGGGTCCAGCACGCGCTGCGCGCGTTCACACCGCGTGACCAGAAGGCGGTCAAGTCTGCTGCCGAAACGATGCGGCAAAACCCGACACTAGACATCTCCCAGGCCATCACCGAACTGGCCGTCGGCGAGGCGCTGGTCAGTTTCCTGGACGAGAAAGGCCGCCCCGGCGTGACCGAACGCGTGTTCGTGCTGCCCCCGGCCAGCCAGATCGGCCCGATCACCGCGGCGCAGCGCCAGGCGCTGATCGCGGGCTCCATCGTCGCAGGTGTCTACGAAAAGGCCGTCGATCGCGCGTCGGCCCATGAGGCCATCAAGGTCCGCGTCGAGGCCACGATGGCCGATGCAGCCACCGCCAAGGAAAAGACCGCCAGCATGGCACGCACGGCGCAGTCCCAGGGCGGCGCCCCTGCCGACGATTCCGGCGGCGGGATCATGGGCACCCTGGGCGGCCTGCTCGGTGGCGGCAGTGGCGGCCGGCGCATGGGTGCCGGCGAGCAGTTGTTCAAGAGCGCAGCCAGCGCCATCGGCAGCGAGGTCGGGCGCCAGATCATCCGCGGTGTACTCGGTGGCATCTTCGGGGGCAAGCGGCGCTGACGCGGCCACAACCAACGACACCTGCGCAGCTTCACGACAAGGACCTCTCCATGACCGATCTCTCCCGATTCCCCAACCTGCATCTGGTCAACCATCCGCTGGTGCAGCACAAACTCACGCTGATGCGCCGCAAGGAAACCAGCACCAACGGTTTTCGCCGTCTGCTGGGCGAGCTCAGCACATTGATGGCCTACGAGGTCACCCGCGACATGCAGACCCAGCCGATCGAGATCGAGACGCCGCTGGAGACCATGAGCGGCACCACCATCGACGGCAAGAAACTGGTGCTGGTATCCATCCTGCGCGCCGGCACCGGCATTCTGGACGGCATGCTCAGCGTGGTGCCCGGCGCCCGCGTCGGCCATATCGGCCTGTACCGCGACCCCAAGACGCTGCAGCCGGTGGAGTACTACTTCAAGATGCCGCAGGACATGCAGGAGCGCGATGTCATCGTTGTCGATCCGATGCTGGCCACCGGCAATTCGGCGGTGGCGGCGATCGAACGGGTCAAGCGCATGAAACCCAAGTCGATCAAATTTCTGTGCCTGCTGACCTGCCCGGAAGGACTGGACACGATGCACAAGGCCCATCCGGATGTGCCGGTCTTCACCGCGGCGGTCGACCGCCAACTCAACGACCACGGCTACATCCTGCCGGGCCTGGGCGACGCGGGCGACCGGATCTTCGGCACCCAGTAAGCCCGACGCCGCAGCGCCCGGCGCTCAGGTGGGCCGGATCAGCACGGTGCGCAGCACCATGTCGACCAGCAGCTGCTCGCCGGCTTCGAAATCCGCCGGTTCCATCTCCGGCTTGCCCAGCACCAGGCAGATCTGGCTGGCGAAATCGGCATAAGCCTGGGTCGAAGACCACAGGATCACCATCAGGTGCGCCGCATCCACCTT
>CAZADK010000406.1:0-4610 GCA_964483855.1 uncultured Rhodoferax sp. | reverse complement strand
CACCAGCGGCGCGCCGCGGGCCGCGCGGCAGCATGGCGAACACGCGCACCGGTACCTCACCGTACCTCGGCTCGGCGAGTTCGAAGTCGTGCGCCGCGCGATGCCCGAACGCAGCCAGGAAGCCGTCGACACGATCGGCGGACGGCAGATCGGCGGCGAGGCCGGCGAACGCGCGGCTGACCACGTTGCCGACCACGAACACGTCCGGTCGCAGCGCCAGTTGCTCCGCACCATAAGCTTCGATCAGGTCAATACCCAGCGCGCGCAACTGGTCGCTCATGGGCGGATACACGCCCGTGTCGCAGCCCGTCACGGTATGGCCCTGCTCACGTGCCAGCGCTGCCAGCCCTCCCATGAAGGTGCCGCAGATGCCCAGGATATGGATGTGCATCGACCGATTCTAGGTGAGGCCCGTGCGCTGCCCGCCCGATGGCGGCGTCTGCATGTCGGGGTCGGACGCCGATTCCATGGACAATCGAACCATGGAACAAGGCGCCGAAGGCTGGAGGGCGGAGATCGCCGCGGCAGCGGCTCGCCTGGTCGTGGAAGACGGGCTCGAATACGGGCCGGCAAAGCGCCAGGCAATCCGCGTACTGGGGCTGCCGGCCCGCACGCCCTTGCCGGGCAACGACGAACTCGAGGACGCGGTTTTCGAATACATCGCGATCTTCTGTGCCGACACCCAGCCGCAGGAACTCGCCGCGCTGCGCAGGCTCGCAGCACGCTGGATGGAGCGCCTGGCTCCGTTCCGACCGCACCTGAGTTCGGCGGTCTGGCGCGGCAGCGCGACGCGCCAGTCCGACATCGTGCTGGAGTTGTATTGCGACGACTCCAAGTCGGCCGAGATCGCATTGATCGACGCGCGCGTCGCCTATGAGCCGCGCACCGTCCACGGCATGCGTCGAGACACCGTCGAGGCGCTGAGCGTCTCGGACTTTTGCCCGGACCTGAATGCGACGGTGTTCATCCACCTGCTGGTGTACGACCACGACGATCTGCGCGGCGCCTTGCGCCAGGATGCCAAAGGCCGCACACCGCGGGGAGATCTGGCTTCGCTGCGAGAATTGGTACGTAGGCAATCGCCATGAAGACTTCGGAACCCGACGCCCAAACTCCCCACGACAACTCGGCACCGACATGGAGCACGGCGCGGCGGCGTTGGTTGTTCGCGACGGTGGCAGGCGCTGCCGCGGCGACTGGCGCAGGCCTATCCTGGTGGCAGGCCAAACCAGGCGACGCGTCGACGACCACCGGTACGCTGCCGTTCTGGGATATGGCGTTCCCGACACCCGACGGCGACAACATGGCCATGCGTGTCTTTGCCGGAAAACCACTGCTATTGAACTTCTGGGCCACCTGGTGTCCACCGTGTATCGAGGAGATGCCTCTTCTGGATCGCTTCTACGCCGAAAGCAGCATAAACGGCTGGCAAGTCCTCGGCATGGCAGTTGACCAGGTGAGCGCCGTCAAGCGTTTCCTGGCCCAGACACCGGTCCGGTTTCCGATCACGCTGGCCGGCATGTCCGGCGTCGAACTGAGTCGCTCGCTCGGCAACTCAGGTGGTGGATTGCCTTTCACAGTCGTTTTCGACCGTTCCGGGCGGATCACCCAACGTAAAATTGGCCAGGTCAAACTGCAGGACCTACAGGAATGGCGCACCCTGCCTTAGTGGCCCACCGAGACACCACGCGGAGCCGACCGATGTTGTCGGCAGATGCAGCAAAACGCTCCAAGCCAGCGCGGCGGGGACGAAGAATCAAAATTTAAACGAAGATAGCCGGAATTTACCGACATTTGAGGTAAATTCGCGGCTCACTACACTAAATCGTTGGAGACGCCATGGATTTGAGAAAACTCAAGACACTGATCGATCTGGTATCGGATTCGAATGTGTCGGAACTGGAAATCACGGAAGCCGAAGGCAAGGTACGGATCGTGAAGGCCAGTGTCGGCATCGCGCCGGTGCACTACCAAGTGGCGCCAGCGCCGGTCGCTGCCCCGACGGCAACCAGCACGGCGGCGCATACCGAGGCGGTCGCACTGCCCGAGGCACCAGCCCACCATGTCGTGAAGTCGCCGATGGTGGGAACCTTCTACCGCAGTGCTTCACCGGGCACCAAAGCCTTTGTGGAAGTCGGCAGCAAGATCAAGGAAGGCGAGACCCTGTGCATTGTCGAGGCCATGAAAATCCTCAATGAAATCGAGGCCGACAAATCCGGCACCGTGACCAACATCCTGTGCGTCAATGGCCAGGCCGTCGAATACGGGCAACCGTTGTTCGAGATCTCCTGACCACGGACAGCGCAACCCATGTTCAAGAAGATACTGGTGGCCAATCGAGGCGAAATCGCGTTGCGCATTCAACGCGCCAGCCGCGAGCTCGGCATCACCGCGGTGATGGTGTATTCGGAGGCTGACCGCAACGCCAAGTACGTCAAGCTGGCTGACGAGGCGGTCTGCATCGGGCCGGCGCCGTCCGCGCTGAGTTACCTCAACATGCCCGCCATCATCTCGGCAGCCGAAGTGACCGACGCCGAGGCAATCCATCCCGGTTACGGCTTCCTCAGCGAGAACGCCGGTTTTGCCGAACGGGTCGAGAAAAGCGGATTCCAGTTCATCGGGCCCACGCCGGAATCGATCCGCATCATGGGCGACAAGGTGTCGGCCAAGCAAGCGATGATCAAGGCTGGCGTACCGTGCGTGCCCGGCTCCGAAGGTGAACTGCCGGACGATTCGGTGCAGGTGCGGCGTATCGCCAAGAGCATCGGTTATCCGGTCATCATCAAGGCTGCTGGCGGCGGCGGCGGGCGCGGCATGCGTGTGGTGCACACCGAGGCGGCACTGGTCAACGCGGTGCAGATGACCAAGGCCGAGGCTGGTGCCGCGTTCGGCAATCCCGCGGTGTACATGGAAAAGTTTCTGCAGAACCCGCGCCATATCGAGATCCAGATAATGGCCGACAAGTTCAAGAATGTGGTCTACCTGGGCGAGCGCGACTGCTCCATGCAGCGGCGCCACCAGAAGGTCATCGAGGAGGCACCAGCGCCGGGCGTACCGCGCAAGCTCATCGAGCGCATCGGCGAACGCTGTGTGGCCGCCTGCAAGAAGATCGGTTACCGCGGCGCTGGCACCTTCGAATTTCTGTTCGAGAACGGCGAGTTCTATTTCATCGAGATGAATACCCGGGTCCAGGTCGAGCACCCGGTCACCGAGATGATCACCGGCGTCGATATCGTCAAGACCCAGATCATGGTGGCCGCCGGCGAGAAATTGCCGTTCACGCAACGCCAGATCGAGCTCCGCGGCCATGCGATCGAATGCCGCGTCAACGCCGAAGACCCGTACAAGTTCGTACCGTCGCCAGGGCGCATCACGATGTGGCATCCCCCCGGCGGCCCCGGCGTGCGCGTGGACTCGCACATCTACACCAACTACTTTGTGCCGCCCAACTACGACTCGATGATCGGCAAGATCATCGTGCATGGCGACACCCGCGATCAGGCTCTGGCGCGCATGCGCACGGCTCTGGGCGAGACCGTGGTCGAAGGCATCAATACCAACATCCCGTTGCACCGCGAATTGATGGTCGATGCCAGGTTTTGCGGCGGAGGCACCAACATCCATTACCTGGAAGAGTGGCTTGCGCAGCACAAGCGCTGACGGAACCGCGATGGTTGAGCTGACCCTGTGGTGTCCACAAGACCAGGTCGAGGATGTGGCCGATGCGCTGCAGGCGCTGGACGCCCAGAGCGTCAGTGTCGAGGACGCCGATGCCTTGACCGACGCCGAACAGGCCCTGTTCGGCGAGCCCGGCATGGTGCCGCAGACGATTGGCTGGCGCCATTCCACGATCAAGGCCTTGTTCGCAAGCGAGGATAGCGCGCGCGACGCGGCGCGTATTGTGGTCGCCCAGGATTTCTTTGCCGGCTGCACGGTCAAAGGCATCGCTGCATTGGCACCACAGGACTGGGTGCGGCTGACCCAATCGCAGTTCGCACCGGTTGCGATCGAATCCGATTTCTGGATCGTGCCGACCTGGCATGAGCCCCCGCCGCAGGCAGCACATGTGATCCGGCTCGACCCCGGATTGGCCTTTGGCACCGGAACCCATCCCACGACGCGCATGTGCCTGCAGTGGATTGCGCGCAACCGGGGCCTGGGCCGGCTTGGGCGGGTGCTGGACTACGGTTGCGGCTCAGGCATCCTGGCGATTGCTTGCGCGAAGTTCGGCGCCACTGCGGTCGATGCGCTGGACATCGATCCGGCGGCCGTCACGTCGGCGCAAGGCAATGCCCAGGCCAACGGGGTCCGGATCGCCTGCGGGCTGCCCGCAGAGGCCCGCGGCCAGTACCAGACCGTGCTGGCCAATATCCTGGCCACTCCGCTCAAGGTGCTCGCCCCGCTGCTCTGCGCGCGCGTGGCAGTGGGCGGATCGCTGGTTCTGTCAGGCATCCTGGAGCGCCAGGCTGACGAACTCATGGCCGCCTATACACCCCATGCGGTGCTGGAGGTGTCGGCATCGCAGGACGGCTGGATCCTCATGACCGCACGCCTGTGAGTGCCCCCAGCCCTGGCTTCGCCAGGCCCCCCGAGGGGGTGCGAGGAAACTT
>CAZADK010000405.1:0-4616 GCA_964483855.1 uncultured Rhodoferax sp. | reverse complement strand
GGTGTCGGTAGCCTGCTGGTGGGCGATGCCATGGGCGGCAGCCGGCGGCTGCCTGGCAACATGTTCGTCCCGGTGGACTTGCTCAGGCCCATCCTCGACGAATTGCGGGTGTCCGGCAGCAGCAAGACCAGCCACCGGCCCTGGCTGGGGGTGACGTCGGCCGAACAATCGGGACGGGTCCAGATCGTCCGGGTCAACAAGGACAGCCCGGCGCAAAAGGCCGGGCTGCAGCCGGGCGACCTGGTGCTGGCGGTGGACGGCACCAAGGTCGCCACGCTGGAGGGCTTCTACAAGAAATTGTGGGACCGCACCGATCCCGAGGGCGAAGTCGCACTGACCGTTTTGCAAGGTGCAGACATCAAGACCATCCGCGTGCGAGCCGTCGACCGCATGCGATCAATGCACAAGCCCGCCGGTGTCTGATGCGCCCCGCCGGCGAAACGTCCGGCGCGGGCTGGTTCAACCGCGCCCCAACCCATCGCGGACGGTCGGATACCGCAGGCGCAGTTTCAACTCGCGCTTGAGCCGGGTGTTGTCCATCTGGCGCGATTCACGCATGAAACCGAGCAATCCCGGCGGCAGCTGCAGCACGGCTGCATCGAGCGTGATCCGCGGCGGCCGGGGCAGGCCATACAGGTCGGCGGCGAGGTCGAAGTAGTCGCCCATGCGCAATCGCGTGTCGTCGTTGACGTTGTAGATGCGCTGCGGCTGTGTGCGCCACAAGGCTGCGATGCAGGCGCGCGCGAGGTCGTCGGCATGGATATGGTTGGTGAACACATCGTCCTGCGTGCGCAGGACGGCGGTGCCGGCCAGCAGCCTCCTGCGCGGTGTGCCCCCTTCGCGGTCTTCGGCGTAAATGCCGGGCACACGCAGGATTCCGGTTCGTACTCCTGCAGAGCGGCCCAGGTATCGCACCACCGTCTCAGCATCGACACGCCGGTGCGCACGCGGCGTGTCGGCGCGCGCAGACCGGGTCTCGTGCACCACCTGCCCGTCGCAGTCGCCGTAAACTCCGCTGGTCGAGACATACACCAACGTGCCCGGCGCGTTGCGCAATCGCAGCGCGCGCACGAGTGCACGTGTACGGGTATCGGCCCAGCCCTCGGCAGACGGCGGCGCGAGGTGCAGCACCCGGTCGGCAATACCAGCGATGCGGCGCAGCGTCGCGGGCCGGTCCAGGTCGCCCTGCAGCACATGCACGCCCCGTGCTCGCAGCGCCGGCGCACGCGCACCGCTGGCTGTGAGGACGGTCAGCTGCAACCGCCCCTGCAGTCGCTCTGCGACGCGCATGCCGATATCGCCGCACCCCACGATCAAAAGGCGCGCGCGGCGAAAACGTGAGGGCAGTGCGCCCAAGGGGTTCATGTTTGAAGGCAAAATCGGAACTTCCACCGTTTGAGACTTCCCGAGGATACCGAACCGATGACCTTCCAGATCTCGATCCTGCCCAGCGGGCGCACCTTCACCGTCAACGAGGGCGAAGCCATGCTCAGCGCTGGCATCCGCCAGGGTATCGGACTGCCTTACGGCTGCAAGGACGGCGCCTGCGGCTCCTGCAAGTGCAAGAAGATCGAGGGCACGGTCGCGCATGGCGTGCACCAGAGCAAGGCGCTCAGCGAAGAGGAGGAGGCCAACGGCTATGTGCTCACCTGCTGCGGCATACCCCAGAGCGACGTGGTGCTCGAGTCGCGCCAGGTCACCGAGGCCGGCGCATTCCCTATCCGCAAGATGCCGGCGCGTGTCGGTGCGCTCAGGCGGGCGTCGCACGACGTGATGGTTATCCAGCTGCAGTTACCGGCCAACGACCCCTTTGTCTACCACGCCGGTCAATACATCGAGTTCATCATGCGCGACGGCAACCGGCGCAGTTACTCGATGGCCAACGCGCGCCACAACGGCCCTGGCGTCGAACTGCACATCCGCCACATGCCGGGGGGCAAGTTTACCGACCATGTGTTCAGCAACATGAAAGAGAAGGAAATCCAGCGCGTCGAGGGCCCCTTCGGCAGCTTCTACCTGCGCGAGGACTCCAGCAAGCCCATGGTGCTGCTCGCCTCGGGAACCGGTTTTGCGCCGATCAAGGCCCTGATCGAACACATGCAGTTCCAGGGCATCACCCGGCCTGCCACGTTGTACTGGGGCGGTCGCCGACCGGATGACCTGTACATGCGCGACTGGGTCCAGGAGAAGCTGCGCGAGATGCCCAACTTGCAGTATGTGCCGGTCATCTCCAACGCCACGCCGGAAGATGCCTGGACCGGCCGTACCGGTTTCGTGCACAAGGCGGTGCTCGAGGATTTCCCGGATCTGTCCGGCTACCAGGTCTATGCCTGTGGCGCGCCCATCGTCATCGACTCGGCGCGCCTTGACTACAGCGAACTCGCCGGCCTGCCGGAAGACGAGTTCTACGCAGACTCCTTCATCACCGAGGCAGACAAGGCACGGGCATGACGGCGCACCGGGCAAAGGGCGGGCAACATCACCCACCCTCTGCCCCAGACCTGTCGCAAAGTCGGCCTGTCGGCGCAGACCCCGCGCGTGGCGGGTCGTCTCACGCCCTGAGGCAAAATCGACGCATGAAAAACTTCCATACCACTGTATCCGCGCTCGCCGGCGTAGTGGCGATAGCCGCCAGCGTCGCGATGACTCCCCTGACCGCGTCGGCCCAGCCCAAGACCATCCGCATCATCGTTCCCTACGGCCCGGGCGGCCCGATCGACGTGACCTCGCGGCTGCTGGCTGAACGCGTCAAGGACAGCCTGGGAACGGTCATCGTCGAAAACAAGCCCGGCGGCGGTGGCAACATCGGCGTCGATCTGGTTGCCAAGTCGGCGCCCGATGGCACAACCATCGGCATCGCCGCCGTGGCCACCCACGCCATCAACCCCTGGCTCTACGGCAAGTTGCCGTTCGACGCAGAGAAAGACTTCGCGCCGATCACCCAACTGGTGCGGGTGCCCAACGTGCTGGTGCTCAATGCCGAGACGGCCCAACGGCTGTCGATCAACAGCCTGGGCGATCTGATCAAGTACGCCAAGGCCAACCCGGGCAAGCTCAACTACGGCTCCGGCGGCAATGGCAGCGGCGGCCATCTGGCCGGCGAAATGTTCAAGGCGCAGGCCGGCATCTTCGCAGTACATATTCCCTACAACGGGGGCAGCCCGGCCCAACTCGCGTTGTTGTCAGGCCAGGTCGACTTCAACTTCGACAACCTGGCCACGGCATCGGCCAACATCAAGTCCGGCAAGCTCAAGGCGCTGGCGGTCACCACGGCCAAGCGCAGCGCGGTGCTGCCCGATGTACCCGCTGTCGCCGAGACATTGCCGGGTTTCGAGGTCGATACCTGGTGGGGTCTGGTCGCGCCGGCGGCCACGCCCAAGGATGTGGTGGCCAGGCTCAATCAGGCTTTTGTCGCCGCCTTGAACAGTCCGGAGGCCCGAAGCCGTTTCGCCACGCTGATGGCCGAGCCGGTACCGACCACGCCCGAGCAGTTCGGCGCCTTCATGCATGCGGAACGGGCCAAGTACGAAAAGGTCGTCAAGGCCTCAGGCGCCAAGGTCGACTGAGCGACCGCCGGCCGCACCGGTCACAGGCATTCTGAGCGGTCGACCGGTGAAGACCAGGTCGATGCGATTGCGGCCTGCTTCATGCCGATAACGGAACGCGTCGGCCAGGCGGAACACCATCAACAGACCCAAGCCGCCCGGTGGGCGCTGCTCCAGCGGATTGGCCGTTCGCAACAAGGCCTCGTCGATACGCGCGATCGGGTCGAAGGGTGTCAGCGCGTCCTCGTAACGCACATGCAACACCTCGCTCTGCCCGTGTGCGGCCAGCCAGACCACGGCTGAAGGCGACTGCATCGCGTGGCCATGCACGATTGAGTTGGTCAACAGTTCCTCGAGTGCAGTCTCGGCCCGAAGCAACGCGGCCGCGTCGCGCGTCGGCGCCATGGCCTGCAAATGGGTGGCCATCGCGGCCAGGGATTCCAGGCGCGCGGGAAAGCGGTATAGTGGCTCGTCACGCATTGGTAATGAATTAGAACAGCCATTCGCAGGAGGGGCAAATGCACATCCGGAAATACGCCACGGTCGTCGTCCTATTGTTGTCTCACCTGACGGCCTGGGCCGCGGAAGAAGCCGGCATGGTCAAAACCAGTCGGGGCGAGGTCACGGTGGAGCGCGACAACCGGCAGCTATCGGCAGCGGTCGGCACCCGCATCTTCAGCAGTGACAGCGTCAAGACCGGCCCGAACAGTTCGGTTGGAATCACACTGCGCGACAACACCTTGTTGTCGGCCGGCCCCAACTCCACCGTCGACCTCACCAAGTTCAGCTTCGACAGCACAACCCACGCCGGCACCATCGACGCCACCGTCCGGCGTGGCACCTTGTCGGTGATCTCCGGCAAGATCGCCAAGGCCAGTCCTGAAGCGGTGCGTTTTTCCGCACCCGGCATGACACTGGGCGTGCGCGGAACCAGCTTCGTCATCGACGCCGGGCCCTAATCCGACAACGCCATGCTGCTGTTTGCCGTCGGCCTGGCTGGCATCCTGTTCCTGGGGCTGAATGCCCAGCCTACCAGCACTGTTGTATTGCTGCCCGACGCTGACGGCCGCA
>CAZADK010000404.1:0-4619 GCA_964483855.1 uncultured Rhodoferax sp. | reverse complement strand
ATCGGATACAGGTAGATGGTGCGCAGCAGACCCTCGGCGCGCACCTTCTGGTCCAGGAAGATGGCCAGCACCATGCCCAGCCCCATCGACCCACCCACGTACAGGACGCTGAAGATGCCCAGGTTGGTGAGCGCCACGTACCAGCGGTCCATGCTCCAGAGTTCGAGGTATTGCTCCAGGCCCACGAACTCGTCGTAGTTGGGCAACATGCGCGAGCCGGTGACCGACAAGACGCCGTTCCAGATCATGAAGCCGTAGATGAAGG
This sequence comes from uncultured Rhodoferax sp., assembly GCA_964483855.1. Taxonomy (GTDB): domain Bacteria; phylum Pseudomonadota; class Gammaproteobacteria; order Burkholderiales; family Burkholderiaceae_C; genus CAISIP01. The sequence continues at coordinate 4,354 of CAZADK010000404.1, read as the reverse complement.
CGAATCCGAGCACGAAGCCCGGCGCGATCACCAGTTTGGGAAGTAGGTTCTCGGCGCTTCTCATGGGGCCCTTCAGATGGCCCCATCCGGCGCGGGCCAGATGGGGGTGCAGCGCGCGGCGCTTACTTGGTGGCGGCAGCCTTGGCGATGTTCTTCACGCCGTCGGCGACCGAGATCTTGTCGTCGTTCCAGAACTGGCTGACCGCGTCCTTGATCGCGCCTTCGGCAGCCGGGCTGACCGCCATGCCGTGCGCGATCGACGGCACCAAGCCGTCACTCTTGGAGGTGGCCACGAAGTCCTTGGACGACATCTTGGCGCAGTCGTCGAACTTGGCCATGTCCATGTTCAGCCGCACCGGGATGGAGCCCTTGTTCAGGTTGAAGACTTCCTGGAACGGTGTACCCATGATGGCCGCGGCCAGGTCGGCCTGTGCTTTCTGCGCGCCGGCATCCTTGAGCTTGAACATCGCAAAGGAGTCGACGTTGAAGGTGTAGGCGTTGCCGGTGCCCGGGGCGGCGGCGCAGAGGTAGTCCTTGCCTGGCATCTTCTTGGCGGCGGTGAATTCGCCCTTGGCCCAGTCGCCCATGAACTGGAATGCGGCGCGCCCGTCGATGACCATCGCAGTGGCCAGGTTCCAGTCGCGACCGGGAGCCGCCGGGTCGGTATAACCCTTGATCTTGCGGAAGGTCTCCAGCGCCTTGGTCATCGTCGCGCTGGTCAGCGCCTTCTGGTCGAGCTTGATCATGGCGTCTTCGTAGAATTTTGCGCCACCGACACCCAGCACCACGTCCTCGAAGGTCGTGAAGTCCTGCCAGTTCTGGCCGCCATGCGCCACCGCGATCAGGCCGGCTTTCTTGACCTTCTCGGCCGCGACAAAAAACTCGTCCCAGGTCTTCGGCGCGCCGGCCACGCCGGCTTTCTTCAATACCTCGGCATTGGCCCACATCCAGTTGACGCGGTGCACGTTGACCGGCGCGGCCACGTAGTTGCCCTTGTATTTCATGACATCGGCCACGCCCTTGGGCAGCAGGCTGTCCCATTTCTCGGCTTTGGCCGTTGCATCGAGATTGGCCAGCACGCCTTCGCGCGCCCACTCCTGGATGGCCGGGCCCTTGATCTGGGCGGCGGCAGGCGGGTTGCCCGCCACCACGCGGCTCTTGAGCACCGTCATCGCGGCGTCACCACCACCACCGGCCACCGCAAAGTCCTTCCAGGTATGGCCTTTGCCTTCCATGATCTTCTTGAGTTCCCCGACCGATTTGGCCTCGCCGCCCGAGGTCCACCAGTGCAGCACTTCCACCTCGCCGGCGGTTGAGGCGCCGGTAGCCACGACCAGGGCCACCGCGGTGGCAATTTTCGACAAATTCAGCATCATGTCTCCCATCAATGGATGCCCCGGACCGACGGACCGGCGGCTTGTGTTGGCCAGACTGGCACCATGCCAGCAGCGGTCATTAATGTTTCATTAATTAATTGACGTGCCCATCGGGTGAAACCCTTAGGCTTACGAGGTTTTGCGCAAGGCCAGGTCTGGGATGGCGCACGGCCATTGCGGCGGTGGTGGTGCTGACGTGTAAACCGCATGCCCGGGATGGCGCGTCGCGTTCGGGTCGTGTCATGTCGTAATGTGGACACTGCCGCCGTGGGCCGTCTCGACAATCCGGGGGGCGGGATAATGGCGGGTTTGCGGCCGGCGCTTGAGTCCCCCCCTCTTGGCGCTGGGCCAGCGCGCTTCATCACTCTTTAGGACCACGGCAATGGCATTGATGTCTTCGATCCAGGAATTCGACCCTGAACTGGGCGCCGCGATGGCCGCCGAGGCCCAGCGCCAGCAGGATCATCTGGAGCTGATCGCTTCCGAGAACTACACCAGCCCCCGTGTCATGGAGGCGCAAGGCAGCGTGCTGACGAACAAGTATGCCGAAGGGTATCCGGGCAAACGGTATTACGGCGGCTGCGAATTCGTCGATGTGGCGGAGACGCTGGCCATCGAGCGCGCCAAGCAGTTGTTCGGCGCCGCGTGGGCCAATGTGCAGCCGCATTCAGGCTCCAGCGCCAACACGGCGGTCTACATGGCGCTGCTGCAGCCGGGTGACACCATCCTGGGCATGAGCCTGGCGCACGGCGGTCACCTGACGCACGGTGCCAAGGTCAGTTTTTCCGGCAAGTTCTACCACGCCGAGCAATACGGCATCGATACCACGACCGGCCTGATCGATTACGACGCGCTCGAAGCCCAGGCCGTTGCCTGCAAGCCCAAGATGATCATCGCCGGTTTCTCCGCCTATAGCCGGCATCTCGATTTCGCGCGTTTTCGCGCCATCTGCGACAAGGTCGGCGCGCTGCTGTTCGTCGACATGGCCCACGTGGCCGGCCTGGTGGCCGCCGGCGAGTATCCGAACCCGATTCCGTTCGCCGACGTGGTCACCACCACCACGCACAAGACTCTGCGCGGCCCGCGCGGCGGCCTGATCCTGTGCCGGGCCAACCCGGAGATCGAGAAGAAGCTCAACTCCATGGTGTTCCCCGGCACCCAGGGCGGACCGCTGATGCACGTGATCGCGGCCAAGGCGGTGGCCTTCAAGGAAGCGATGGAGCCCGCATTCAAGACCTACCAGCGGCAGGTCATCGTCAACGCCAAGGCCATGGCCCAGGTGTTCGTGGAGCGCGGATTCGACATCGTGTCTGGCGGCACCGACAACCATCTGATGCTGGTGAGCCTGATTCCGAAGGGCCTGACCGGCAAGGATGCCGACGCGGCTCTGGGCCGGGCCCATATCACGGTGAACAAGAACTCGGTGCCCAACGATCCGCAGTCGCCGTTCGTGACCAGCGGCATCCGGGTTGGGACACCGGCCATCACGACGCGTGGTTTCAAGGAGGCCGAGTGCCGCGAGGTGGCCACCTTGATGTGCGATGTGCTCGACAAGCTCGGCGACGCGGCGGTCGAGAAGGCGGTGGCCGAGAAGGTGGTGGCGCTTTGCCGTCGCCATCCCGTTCCGGCCTGATCCGCATCCCTGGCACGATGGCACCCGCCTGCTGAAAGCCCGCCATGGCACTGAGCGTCTTCGACCTGTTCAAGATCGGCATCGGCCCGTCGTCGTCGCACACGGTCGGACCGATGAAGGCGGCCGCGATGTTCGCGCGGCGGCTCCACAAGGCCGAACTGCTGCCGCAGGTGGTGCGTATCGAGGCCAGGCTGTACGGCTCGCTGGGCGCGACCGGCAAGGGCCACGGCACGGACACCGCGGTCATGCTCGGGCTCGCAGGCGAGATGCCCGACACCATCGACCCGGACAGCATCGATGCGCGCATCCAGGCGATGCGCGCCGAGGCCCGGTTGACCGTCGATGGCGTGCATGGCATTGCGTTCAATGAACGCAAGGATCTCTTGTTCCTGCGCCGCGAAACCCTGCCCTTCCACTCCAACGGCGTGCGTTTCACTGCGTTCGCGGCCGACGGCAGCGTGCTCGAGGAGCGGCGTTATTTCTCTGTCGGGGGCGGTTTTGTCGTGTCGCAGGAAGAGGCGGACAAGGCCGCCGCCGACCCGCACCTGGTCGCCGACGCCACGGTTCTGACGCATCCCTTCAGCAGCGGCGATGCGCTGCTGGCCATCACCCGGGAAACCGGATTGTCGATCGCGCAGATCATGCGGGTGAACGAACATGCCTGGCGCACCAATGCCGAACTCGACGCCGGTCTGGACCATATCTGGGACGTGATGAAAAGCTGCGTGGCGCGCGGCTGCCGTACCGAGGGTCATCTGCCGGGCGGGATGCAGGTCAAGCGCCGGGCGGCCGAACTGCACCGCCGGCTCAGCTCGCGTCCCGAGCAGGCGCTCAAGGACCAGCTCTCGATTCTCGACTTCGTCAACCTCTATGCGATGGCGGTCAACGAGGAAAACGCGGCTGGTGGCCGTGTCGTGACCGCGCCGACCAATGGCGCGGCCGGTATCGTGCCGGCAGTGCTGCATTACTACATGCATTTCGTCCCCGGTTCGTCCGACCAGGGCATCCGCGATTTCCTGCTCACCGCCGGCGCGATCGGCCTCTTGTACAAGGAAAACGCGTCCATCAGCGGCGCCGAGGTCGGCTGCCAGGGCGAGGTCGGGGTGGCCTGCTCGATGGCCGCGGGCGCGTTGGCCGCGGTCATGGGCGGCACGCCCGAGCAGGTCGAGAACGCGGCCGAGATCGGCATGGAGCACAACCTGGGCCTGACCTGCGACCCGGTCGGCGGGCGGGTGCAGATTCCGTGTATCGAGCGCAACGCCATGGGTGCGGTCAAGGCGCTGAACGCGGCGCGCATCGCGATGCGCGGCGACGGCACGCACTATGTGTCGCTGGACAAGGTGAT
>CAZADK010000403.1:3988-4638 GCA_964483855.1 uncultured Rhodoferax sp. | reverse complement strand
TGCAGGCCACCGCCTACGAGATGGGCATGGAAGGCCCGCACTTCGAGGAGTTCTATCCGGACCGGCCGGTCGATGCCAGCCATCCCGACATCCTGCTGGAGTTCAACCGCTGCATCCTGTGCGAGTTGTGCGTGCGCGCCAGTCGGGATGTCGATGGCAAGAACGTGTTCGCGATCGGTGGCCGTAGCGTCAAGACGCACCTGCTGGTCAACAGCGAGAGCGGCAAGCTGGCCGACACCGCGATGGCGCTGGGCGACCGCGCGATGGACGTCTGTCCGGTCGGCGTGATCCTGCCCAAGCGCCGTGGTTTCGCGGTACCGATCGGCGAACGCCGCTTCGACGCCAAGCCGGTCTCGGCACGGACGGAGCTGGTGCCGCACGCCCATCCGGCCCAACCCGGGAAGGACACGCCATGACGATGGATCCGCTGGACATCCACCATGCGCCGCGCAAACTGCGCGTGGCCACCGTATCGCTGGCCGGCTGCTTCGGCTGCCACATGTCGTTGCTGGATATCGACGAGCGGCTGTTCGAGCTGATCGAACATGTCGAATTCGACCGCTCGCCGTTTACCGACATCAAGCAGATCGGCCGCTGCGACATCGGCCTGATCGAAGGCGGCCTGTGCAACGCCGAAAACGTGATCGTGT
>CAZADK010000403.1:0-3978 GCA_964483855.1 uncultured Rhodoferax sp. | reverse complement strand
CGGCGGACTGCCGGCGCAGCGCAACCACCTGGACGTGGGCGTGATGTTGACCGAGGTCTACCACACCCGCCCTGGCCTGAGCGCCTCGAGCCGGATTCCCGACGACCCGGAACTGCCGCTGCCGCTGAACCAGGTGCACCCGATCCACGAGGTGGTGCATGTGGACTATTTCCTGCCCGGTTGCCCGCCGTCGGCCGACGCATTCTGGGCCTTCCTGAACGACCTGATGGCTGGCCGCACGCCGCACCTGGGGCACGGCCTGCTGCAATACGACTGAACCGAACGCGCAAGGACCCCGCACCCATGGCATTCGATCTGGAAACAGCCAGTGAGCCCGGCAAACTGCGCCGGGTCGCCATCGACCCGGTGTCGCGGGTCGAGGGGCACGGCAAGGTCACCTTGCTGCTGGACGAACACAACCGGGTGCAGCAGGCGCGGCTGCACATCGTCGAATTCCGCGGCTTCGAGAAATTCATCGAAGGCCGCCCGTACTGGGAGGTGCCGGTGATGGTGCAGCGCCTGTGCGGCATCTGCCCGGTGTCGCACCACCTGGCCGCGAGCAAGGCCTTCGACCGGGTCGTCGGCGCGATGCCGATCACCGCGTCGGCCGGGAAGATCCGTCGCCTGATGCATTACGGGCAGGTGATGCAGTCCAACGCGTTGCACTTCTTTCACCTGTCCTCGCCCGACCTGCTGTTCGGCTTCGACTCCGAAGTCAACCGGCGCAACATCATCGGCGTGGCCGAAAAACACCCGGACATCGCGCGCAAGGGCGTGCTGCTGCGCAAGTTCGGCCAGGAAGTGATCCGCGCCACCGCTGGCAAGCGGGTGCACGGCACCGGCTCGGTGCCAGGCGGCGTGAACAAGCATGTCAGCGCCGCCGACCACGCGCTGCTCAAGGCCGACCTTGGCAAGATGCGCGACTTTGCACAGGATGCGGTGACCATCGCCAAGCAGCTGCATGCGCAGAACCCGGCGCTGTACGATCACTTTGGCGCCTTTCGCTCGAGCATGATGTCGTTGGTCGCGCCCGATGGCGCACTCGAGTTGTACGACGGCGATCTTCGGGTGCGCGACGCCAGCGGCGCCACCATCGTCGACCATGTGCCTGACCAGGACTACCTGAACCTGATCGAGGAAGAGGTCCGGCCCTGGACCTACATGAAGTTTCCGTATCTCAAGGCCATCGGTCCGGACACCGGCTGGTATCGGGTCGGGCCGCTGGCCCGGGTGCAGAACTGCGACTACATCGGCACTTCGCTGGCCGAGCGCGAGCGGCGCGAGTTCGTCGACTGGGGCCGAGGCGAGCCGATCCATGCCACGCTGGCCTACCACTGGGCGCGCATGATCGAAGTGCTGCACACGATCGAGGTGATCGGAGAACTGCTCGACGACCCGGATATCCTGGCCGGCGAACGCATGGCCGGCGACCCGGCACGCGCCCAGCGCCATGCCAACGGCGAACGCGAGGGCATCGGCGTCATCGAGGCACCCCGCGGCACGCTGATCCACCACTACCGGGTCGGCGACGACGATCTGGTGACGATGTGCAACCTGATCGTCTCGACCACGCACAACAACCAGGCGATGAACGAGGCGGTGCGTTCGGTTGCGCGCCAGTATTTCGATGGCCGCGCGATCACCGAGGGTCTGCTCAACCACATCGAGGTCGCAATCCGGGCCTATGACCCCTGCCTGTCCTGCGCCACCCATGCGCTGGGCCAGATGCCGCTGGACGTGGTGCTGATCGGCGCTGACGGATCTGCAGTCGACCATGTGCTGCGCTCGCACACCGGAGACTGGTCGCGACCGCAGGCCGGCGCACCATCGACCGCGACACGATGAACCAGATGGTGACAGCGGGAGTCGCTCCCCTCCTGGTGCTGGGCTGGGGCAACCCGAGCCGCGGCGACGATGCGCTCGGTCCGGAGTTCGTCGCCCGCGCCAGCGCCCTGCCCGCGCCACCCGGTGCACCGGCCGTCGAATGGCTGACCGATTTCCAACTGCAGGTCGAACATGCGCTGGACCTGGCCGGCCGCAGCCAGGTGTTGTTTGTCGATGCCAGCGTGTCGTGCGCCGCGCCGTTCCAGGTCGAGGTGCTGCGCAGCGCATCGGACCATGCATTGACCAGCCACGCAATGGCGCCGCAGGCGGTGATGCAGGTCTTCGAACGAATCCACGGCAGCGCACCGCCGCCGTGCACACTGCTGGCCATCAGCGCCCGGGAGTTCGAGCTGGGTTCGGCCATCAGTGCCGATGCGCAGGGCCACCTGGCGCAGGCACTGGCATGGTTCGATGGCTGGTGGTCGGCCTGCCGCCGCACGGAGCCCGCCCTGCCATCGACCGATGCATGAACTGAGCCTGGCGCGCGACGTGGTCGAGATGGTGCAGGCCGCGGCCCGGCGCGACCGATTCCACCGCGTCGCTCGGCTGCACCTGGAGGTCGGTGCCCTGGCTGGCGTCGAGGTCGATGCCTTGCGCTTCGCGCTCGAAGCCATCGTGCCGGGCACCTGCCTGGCACAGGCGCAGATCGACATCGACACGCCGGCCGGCACCGCCAGGTGCGCCCGCTGCACGCAGGCGGTTCCGATCACTGGTTACCTGGACCCTTGCCCGATCTGCGCCGCGCCGGTGGCGCGCCACGCTGGCGGAGACCAGCTACGGGTGATCGACCTGCTGGTGCACGACGATTGACGGTCATGCGATGCGCAGGCCGAGATCCGCTGCGAAGTGGCCTGGTAGGACTGCGGGGAATCGATCTGCCGGTTGGCCAGGACGATGCCGTCCTCGAGTTGCCGCCACAAGGGATCGAACCTCCCCGTCCACCCGGGCACGAAGGCTGGCCAGCAGTGCCTGGGTCACCATGGGCCGGCAAGACTGCGCGTTACGGCATCGCCATGTTCGCGATCTCCGGTTTCGACATCGCATTGTGGGATATCGCGGCCAAGGCCCGGCACCAGCCGCTGCACGTGCTGCTCGGACCCGCGTTACGCCAGCAGGTCAACGCCTATGCCAGCCTGGTGCGGTACGGCGACCCGGCGCTGGTAGGCACCTATTGCCGCCAGGCGCACGCCCAGGGGTATAGGTGGGCGGCGTGACGGAATTCGTCGCCGTAGCGCGCCTGGCGCAGACCCATGGCAAGGCGGCGATGCCGCATTCGCCGTACTTCGGCGTCGGGTACTTCACCACTCTGCAATTGCTGGCTGGTCTGCATGGCGAGCCGCTGTTCGAGCACCTCTACGTACACCTCGATGCCGACCTGGCACTCGGTGGCACGCCGCTGCCGTTGGGCGGCACAGTCGCCATACCGCAGCGGCCGGGACACGGCTTCGTGCCGGATAAGGCGGTGCTTGAGCGATACAGGGCGGCCTGATCCATCGCGGTCGGCGCGGTGCCGCCTGACGCCAAATGGAAGACGGAAGACGGAAGACGGAAGACGGCTAACGGCCGACGACCGACGACCGACGCAAGGAGGATGCGCCACCCGCTCAGCGTCCGTACAGCCAGGGCAGATCGAGCAGCCGCGCGCCCAGCAAGGCCAGCGCCAGGTCGCGGCCCCAGCGCACGACCCCCCTGGCGTGAAACACCCGGCCGTTGCGACGCGAGCGTCGCTGCACCTGGCGATTGCGTTGCCAGCGCAGGCGCGCGAAATCCGCCAGCGCCACTGCGACGGGCCGGCGCTGGTCGGCCAGCATCCGGGCGACGGCCTGCGCGTCCTCGATCGCCATGCCGGCGCCCTGGGCCAGGTAGGGCCGCATCGGGTGCGCGGCGTCGCCGAGCAACGCAACCCGCCCGCGCGCGTGTTCACCCGCGCCCGCCATCGGCGCGCGATCGCACAGGATCCACAACCGCCATGCCGGCACCGCATCGACCAGCGCCTGCAGCGGCGGCGCCACCGAGCCCAGGGTCTGCAGCAGCTGCTCGCGGTCAGCCTGCTGATTCCAGTTCGCCAGCTGGCCTGGTGTTGCGTTGGCGGCA
>CAZADK010000402.1:1618-4676 GCA_964483855.1 uncultured Rhodoferax sp. | reverse complement strand
GCGCGGACATCGTGCGCCCCCCAGCGCTCGCGCACCAGGCCGGCCAGGGTGCGCGGCGGCATGCTCGGCGCCAGCGGCGCGCTGGCTGTGCCGAGCTTGCGGGCCGCGCCCTCGAGCAAACGCAGCCAGGGGTCGTGCCGGCTGCGCTCCCATAATGTCCATGCCGCGCCAAGCAGGCTCGACACCACGATCAGCGCCAGCAGCACGTAGCCCAGGTCCTCCCAGCTCGGCGATGAGAAACCGATGTGCTTGAGCAGGTCGAGTTGCGTGGCCTGGCTGTAGTTCAGCACCCATTGGTTCCAGCGGTTGTTGACTGCCTCCCAGGTTGCGCGCAGGTTGAACCAGATCGCCGGGCTGACCGCCTCCACGGCGCTGGCGATGGCGTTGCGCGGTGCTGTCAGCCGCTGCAACGATCCGATGCGGCCGGGTGCGACCGCCGCAGTCGGGTCGACCCGCACCCAGCCACGGCCGGCCAGCCAGACCTCGGTCCAGGCGTGCGCGTCGCTCTGGCGCAAGATCCAGTAGCCGTCCAGGGCATTGATCTCGCCCCCCTGGTAGCCGGTGACGATACGCGCCGGAATGTCGAGCGCGCGCATCATGATCACGAACGACGATGCGATGTGTTCGCAAAAACCGGTGCGCCGGTCGAACCAGAATTCGTCGGCGGTGTTGTCGCCGTAGACACCGGGCTCCAGCGTATAGGTGTAGCCTCCGGTGCGCAGGCGCTGCAGCACTGCATCGACCAGTCGGGGCGCATCCTCGACCCGTTGCGCGTCGCGGCGCAATTCGCTGGCCCACTGCAGTGTGCGGGGATTGAGTCCGGGCGGCAGTTCCAGGTAATCCTGCAACGCGACGGTGCGGCGCATCGGGCCATGGCTGTACTCGGTGTGGCTCCGGGCGGAATACCGCAACAGGTTGGCCACTGGTTGATCTGTCAACCATTGCAGCTCGCGCGTCATGCGCAGCTCCATGCCGTTGACGTCTGGCTTGTCCAGCGCAGCGTCGAGCACGAGGATCCAGGGCCGGTTGTGGGGTTCGAGCGTGACCTGGTAACGAACCGGTTCGCCACGCGTTTGCAGCTCCGGCATATCCTGCATGCGTTCGGGAAAACTGGAGCGCAGCGGCAGCCACTGACGCCCTTGCAGGGTCGACAACACCGGACCGCGGAAATACAGCTCGGACTGACGCGGTATCGGGCTGTCGAAGCGGATCCGCATCGCGATGCTGTCGTCCAGCGCCAGTTCGGCGATGGTGCCCACCTCCATCGTGGACGACAGCCCGCTGCGTCCGGTCATCGCATCGCCCGGCATACCCCACAGCGGGGCCAGGCGCGGAAACAGCATGAACAACACCAGCATGATGGGTGCGCCCAGCGCTGCCATGGTCAGTGCGGTGACAGCTGCCTCGCGCAGCGGCGGTTTGCCCACCGGCATGTGGGTATTGACCAGCGCCGTCAGCAGGCCCAGCAGTGCGATCAGCATCGCCGCGGCGATGGCCAGCGTCTGGGAAAAGAAGAAATGGGTCAGCATCGTGAAGAAGCCGAGAAAAAACACCACGAAGGCGTCGCGCCGCGCGCGCAACTCCAGCGTCTTGAGCGAGAGCAGCACGACCAGCAGGGTCACACCCGCATCGCGGCCCAGCAACGTGCGGTGGGTCAGCAGTGTCGCCGCGATGGTCAGCACCAGCAGGCCCAACAGCCACCAGCGCGAGGGCAGCGGCTGCGCTTTCCAGGCCAGCACGCCGCGCCATGCCAGCACCGCCAGCGCCAGCGCCGAGCACCACAGCGGCAGCCGGCCCAGCTGGGGCACCAGCACCCAGCCGATGACCAGCAGCAGGAACAAGGTGTCCCGGGTGTCCCGTGGCAGGTGGCGCAGTCGCTCCAGCATGGCCTGTCACCCTTTCAGTGGCCGTGCGGCTGGGGCGACGGCGCATCTTGGGCCGAGCCGTATACGGCCAGTGCTTCCAGGCAGCGCCGCTTGTGCGCCTCACCGCTGGCCGGCGGGATCTGGCGCCCGCCCAGCCGCAGACCGTATTCCAGGTCCTGCTTGTCGGCGGCCAGCACCCAGGCACACAGGCGCGAGATGGCGCGCTCGAGTTGCGTGCCCGATCCCTGATGCGCCAGTGCTACGCCGGTGTTGGCCAAGTCCAGCCACAACAGGTGGCGCTGCGCCTGCTGGGTATCGCGGCTCACCAGTTCATCCGCCTTGGCCAGTTTCTTCCACATCACCAGCTTGAGCGGATCGCCTCGCTGGTAGCTGCGCACGCCGTCGAATTCGCCACTGGCGCGCCGCATAGGCGCCGTGGCCGCGCTGCCGGCGCGCGGTTCGCCTTCGGGCAACGGTGGCGGCCAGGTCTCGGGGGCGGGGTAGACCAGCACCCGGGATGCGGGTCGCCAGATCGTCCAGACCCGGAACGTGCCGAGCGGAAACCGTGTCTCGGCGGTCAGTGCCGGTATCGGCTGCAGGCCACGGCGATGCGGTTTGAACGCGACATGGACGGTCGCGCGGCCCTGGCCCGGCACGTCGGTCCAGGTCCAGTGGCCGCTGCCCAGCAGGCTCAGGCCGATGCCGTGGCGCACGCGCCGACGGGTGCTCACCAGATCGATGGCGATCGTGGTGTTGCCGCCCATGAAGCCGGCCTCGACTGGCTGCAGCTGCAGCGTCAGGCCGCGCAGCGTTCCATGGCACAGGTGCATGCCGACCAGGGCACTGCCCGCGAGCAAAAAGGTCAGCAGATAACCCAGGTTGAGCTGGTAGTTGATGGATGCCACCAGCAGCACCAGCAGCGTGGCTGCCAGCATGAAGCCGGCCCGGGTCGGCAGGATGTAGACATTGCGCTGGGTCAGCAGCGTGACATCGCGCAGTGGCAGGCGCGATTGCCACCAGTGGCGAAACCGGGCCCGGACATGCGCGACCGGACGCCGCAGCGGGTGGGGCAGGGGCTGCGCCAGGTCCATGCAGACAAGCGCCTTCAGGCCAGCGGGACCGACTGCACCATGGCGCGCACCTGCTCCACGGGCCCTCGGCCGGCATCGCCGACCGGGATCAGGCGGTGCCCG
>CAZADK010000402.1:0-1608 GCA_964483855.1 uncultured Rhodoferax sp. | reverse complement strand
AGATGGCCTGCACGTCGTCGGGCGCCACGTAGTCGCGCCCGCTGAGCAGAGCCTGCGCCTTGGCGGCCCGGATCACCGCGATGCCGGCACGCGGGCTCAGCCCTTGCAAAAACCACTGGCCGCAGCGGGTGGCGGCGATCAGGTCCTGTACATAATCGAGCAGCGCATCGGACGCATGCACCTGCAGCACCAGCCGTTGCGCATCCAGCAGGTCTTGCGGTGACATCAGCCGGTCCATCGACTCGACGAGGTCGCGCCGGTCCTGGCCGGTCAACAGGCCACGCTCGGCGGCACGATCCGGGTAACCCAGCGAGATGCGCATCAGGAAGCGGTCGAGCTGCGACTCGGGCAGCGCATAGGTGCCCAGCTGGTCGTGCGGATTTTGCGTCGCGATGACAAAGAACGGCACCGGCAGGGCGCGGGTCTCGCCCTCGGCCGTGACCTGCTTTTCTTCCATCGCCTCGAGCAGCGCGCTCTGCGTCTTGGGGCTGGCGCGGTTGATCTCGTCGGCCAGCAGGACCTGCGCGAAGATCGGCCCGGGATGGAACACGAAACTTTCCTTGCCACGCTCGTAGATCGATACCCCCGACAGGTCGCTGGGCATCAGGTCGGAGGTGAATTGCACGCGCGAGAACTGCAGGCCGAAACTGCGCGCCAGCGCATGGGCCAGCGTGGTCTTTCCGACGCCCGGAACATCCTCGATCAGCAGGTGGCCGCCGGCCAGCAGACAAGCCACGCAGTCCTGGATCTGCGCGGATTTTCCGACGATGACCGTGTTAAGCTGGCGCAACACCCGCGCCAGTTTTTCTTGTGGATTCATGGCATGACGTTACCCCAAAAATACGACCGGACCCCGGCGCCATGAACAAGACCGGATACTTCACCCATCCGGTGTGCCGCCAGCATGCAATGGGGCTCGGCCATCCGGAATGCCCGGAGCGGCTCGATGCCATCGAGGACCGGTTGCTGATCTCGGGCCTGGACGTTGCACTGGAGCGGCGCGAGGCACCGGCCGCGCCGCTGGCGGACATCGAACTGGCCCATGACCGGATGTTCGTCGCCGCGTTGCGCGGCCTGTCCGACGGCTTGCGTGACGAGATCGATGCCGGTGGCCCGCAACATGCGCAGGTCGACCCGGATACCTCCATCAACATCCATACCTGGGATGCGGCGCTCGCAGCGGCTGGCGCGGCCATCGCCGCCACCGACGCCGTCATAGCCGGCGAACTCGAGAACGCGTTTTGCGCGGTGCGCCCACCTGGCCACCACGCGTGCCGCAGCCAGGCGATGGGGTTTTGCTTCTTCAACAACGTGGCAGTGGCAGCGAAGTACGCGCTGCAGCGCCATGGGCTGAAGCGCGTGGCCATCGTGGACTTCGACGTGCACCACGGCAATGGCACCGAGGACATCGTCGCCGGCGATCCGCGCATCCTGATGGTCAGCTTTTACCAGCATCCGTTCTACCCCTATGGCGGCTCCCAGTCGAACGCGGGCAACCTGGTGAACCTGCCGGTGCCGGCCTACACCAGGGGCCCGGAGGTGCGCGAGCTGGTCGAGCACGGCTGGATTCCCCGACTCGAGGAGCACCGGCCCGAAATGATCTTCATC
>CAZADK010000401.1:0-4684 GCA_964483855.1 uncultured Rhodoferax sp. | reverse complement strand
TTGGTGTCAACCGCGTCACCTTGTCGCGTGTGGTCACGGGTGCTTCTGGCATTTCCGCCGACATGGCCTATCGTTTGGCTGATGCATTTGACACAAGCCCTGAGCTATGGGCAGGAATGCAATTGCAGTACGACCTGTACCAGGCCAGCAAGCTAAAACGCCCACGCATCCAGAAGATGGTGGCCTGAATCGCGTTTCCCTGTCGGCAAGCATGCGTCCAACCGGCCCCTTTGCAAACGCGGGTTATTTGCGAAATCAACCCCATCCGCGACGGTTGGCCTCGCGTCCATGGCCAGGACCGCTTCGATTTACAAGGCGAAGAAGTTCTCCGAACATGCGCCGCTGACGATCGGGTACGACTTCAGCTTGTAAAACTGATGTCGACGTCAATTGGAGCCGAATATCCGCAACCCGCCGCGGATATTCGATTCGTCGTCCTGGACAGCCGCTTTGCTGCGATAGCGGGCACTGGCTGGCGCTCCGCCATCGGCTCTTGACGGCCAGGAGCTGACATTGGCAAGCGGCGGCTTCCTGGATAGAGAATCTGATGAGGGCACGCGACGCAATAGCGCCGCTCGGCTACTCCTGGCCTGAGCCCATCCGGCACGTTGCGGGTGTCGACGAGGCCGGGTGTGACTCGCTCGCCGGTCCGATGGTGGCTGCGGCCGGATCCTCTGCGAGTCGAGGCGGATGCCCGGAGATGGCGGACTCGAAGAAGCGTGCCCACCATGGCATTGCCAATGTCGGACAGCGAACTAACGGCTTCCAACGCACTCAGCAGTAGCCATCGTTCTGGTCCATCTCCCCCAGCCAGGAGTGGATTCCGCGCAGCAGCATGAACACGCTGTCCATGACTTCGGAGAGATGCCTTGCGTTGACGTGCCGCATCTCGGGGAGCGACAACTCGCCCTTCTTAGTCGTGGGGCATCGGAAGGCGAAAGAACCGGGATCGACGCTATCGAGTTGGCGGATGAAATCTTCAATGGCCGACAACTCTTTGGTGCCCTCTCCAGGATCGAGCTGTTCGAGGTGCCGGCGCAGTTCGCTCCACAGCAGCATCAGGCCGTGTTTGTGATCGGCGACGGCTTCTTTGCCCGCCAGGCGGTGGGCCAGCGCCAGGATCAATTTCAGTTGGAGTTCCAGTCCTTGGCGATACAAGAACACCAGCGGGTAGACCATGCTGTCGAGCGATGCCTTCCGCTCGGTCAACGCCCCGACCAAGGCGTCGGCAGCATCCTTGTAGCCAGCCGCGTAGATGTCCCATGGGAAGTGGGTCCAACCTAACATCGCGTTGTTGTGCCAGTCCTCACCTTGGATGAAAAGCTGTTTCCCGGCGAAGTCGGATGGTGACTTCATCCTTGCGAGAGGATCAATCTCCGCTGCTGCAGCGTCGTGGTCGGTTTGTACAATGCGCTCCAAGGAATTTGGTGGCGGCCAGCGCGGGCCTGACTTGTCAGCTCGTCGAAACGCCGTAGCGTTTAAATAGAGTGTCGAAGAAGACCTTCACGTCCGCTTTGGCCGTGTGTGCCTGCAGCTCCGATGCCCCGAAGTGAAAGACTTCATAGCCCGCGAGCTTGAGCTCGCGGTCAGCTCTGACCATATGCGGGGATGGCGCTGCACGTCGGCGCTGCCCGCTGTGTCCGCGTAATGGTGCTTCCCGTCGACTTCGATGACGACACGCACGCCCTGTGGCAGCAGCAACAGGAAGTCCATGCGAAAGCGCAAAAGCGCATCCGACCCTCGCTCCTTGACCGTGCGGGGGTCCCAGTGCAGCCATACTTCCGGCAGCAGCGCTGACAAGTTCGGCACGGCACTGCGGAACCCCTCAAAGAATGCATCGAACAGCAGGGATTGTGGTGGGGAGTTGCGGGGCAAGCTGGCCTTGAGGCGCGTGTACAGCGAGCGCTTGGCGTACCAGCAGCTTGCGTGCAACCGCAGGCTGGTCGGTGTCCGTTGTCGCGTTGAAGCTGGAGGCCATGCGTTCTCGCCTGGAACCGTCGGCGACAGGCGCAGGCAGCCCCAATTCTTCGCAAAGCATCGGCAGCACGGTATGGGTGCCGGCATCCTTCAATCCCGTGATGAGCGGCTCCAGCAGGGTGCGAAGTTGCGCGTAGTCCATCGGGCGTGACTCAGTCTCGCAGCACCATGGCGCGCAGCAGCGCGTCGATCTGCCCGAACGCATCCTGCTGCCACTGTTCGGGCGAGCGATCACCCAGCGCATTCGTGTCTTCGACGAAGCGCCGCACACAGGTAGGGCCGTGTCCCTCGAAGGTGTCGAACTTCTCGGCGATGTGCTGGAAGCCACGTTCACCACTTGCATGTCTGAGCAGCGGGCGACATTCCTGCGCCAGCGCCTCGATCCCATCGGGGTAGTTCCGCACGCAGTAGTAGATGTCGTACGCGTCCTTCTGCTTGTAGCGGCGCGCTAGCGCATGGCCCTTCATCGCCAGTAAAGCGGGTACGGAGCACACCGCGATCTCCACGCGGTTCGTCCCTCCGTCTGGCATCGGCCCAGCCACAGCCACGAGTTGATAGAACCGCATCGCCAGGTCAGCGCCATCTGCCCGTTGCACGGCGAAGTCGCTAATCAAAGGCGGATTGTTCTTGACGATGTCGGCGTCGCGCGGCATCAAAAAATCGACCACGACATCGATCGCTTCTCCGCCATCTCGCGCGGGAACCTGGCGAACCAGTTGGAAGCGCCGAAGCCCCTCGCGCTGGGCGTATCCATGGCCTTGGAGCGCGCCGATCAAGGTGGCGTATTCGCCGTCGCCGAGTGCTTCCGCGTCCAGTCCGACGTCCACGTCGAGCGTGCCGACGTGGGGCATGTCTTCGTTGCCCAACAGCAGCCAGGGAACCGAGCCGCCAATGATGGCAAACTTGCCCTTGAAGCTGCCAAGGATCTGGCCGATCTCGATCAGCACGGATTTCACGGCCGCGGTCGTGCGGTCGTCCTAGTCGGCCGCCGACTGCGGGTCCTTTTGTGGTGTCATTTGAGCCATGAGAGTCGTTCCTGTCGCAAGTGGTCCGCGGCCTCGACGCCGCGTTCGCCGGCAATGGAAAGGTCGAGGTAGGTTTGAACTGGGCTCGTACAGACTGCGCCTGGAGCAGGTTCAACGGTGTCGGCGAGCAGCCCCAAGTCCTTCGACACGGTAACGACCACGTTCTCGCCCTTCGAGCCGAGCGTGAGATTCAGCGCTGCCTGAAGCTTGCGCAAGCCTTGGTCGTCGGCGAAGAAGTAGTGCGTGCCGGTGCGTGCGTAAGGAGAAAGCCACTGCGCCGCCGAAAACGATGCGAAGGCAGCACGCCCCGGACCATTGTCCGCGCGTAGAGCGCTTCGAACCGCGTCTTCGAGCGCACTGCCATGCAGCAGCGTGTAGAAGCGCAGTCTTTTACCTGGTGGCGCGGTGTAGCTGTCCCGCCATGCGTCCAGCAGTGCATCGGGCTCCGAGAGGACCAGGCCATCGTCCGAGGCGCGTGCCCATTCCCGATCAATTAAGCCAGTGCGCACATTGCTGACGTGTCCGAGACTGACACCGGTGGATTCCGATAACTCGGTGACCCGCCATGCACGGCCAGGCTCACGCAGCATGGCGCGCAGTACCTGGGCAGATTTCGGCTTGAACAGCGACTTGAGCTCGCGTTGTTGGGCCACAGGCTTGTCCGCCACTATGCGCTCGATGAACACGCCACCGAATGCGATACGGGCGTTTCCCTCCAAGTCGAGATAGCCGACGCCCTTTTCTTTGCACAACTGCCTCACTGCCGGTGAGATGTAGGGCGCGATGAAGACGGGCGTTGCCTGAGGGGCTCGATGCGCAACGTAGTTCTGTAGTTCCAGCAGCGCGGTCCGGGCGTACCGCGGTTGCCCGCTCGACTTGTATTCGCAGATGAGCTGGTGCGACCGACCGTCCACGAGAAGCCGGGCGATAAAGTCCGGCTCCCATTCGCCGGACACAGCTTCGGCGTCAATGCCTTTCACCTGAAGGATCGGAATTTTCTCAAGCAGTCCACGCAGTGCCTCACCGGCACGAGCTTCTGCCTCTTTCATTGAATAGGATTCTTTCACCATTTGTTGAAAACAGCATATTTAGTGAAATATATCAACACAATTTCACTCTATTCGTCATTTTCAGCGTCTGCTGAAACAACTCCTTTTATTGAAATTCTCTATGCAGCGATATGCCGTACCGTGCGCCGCCCGATCATTCCAAGGGCTGCCTGCCGATGTGTACTCTCTCCTTCGGAGCCTCCAACGGGTGCCTGGCAGCTCTGGGCCTGAAGTAGAAACGTGGACTTGAAGTTGCTGAACGGCGCGCCAGCCGCTTTGCCAATCAGCCGGAGAAGAGCCTCTGGTCCTGATGCGTTGCCCGACACGTGTCGCGGCGCACAAGATGTTTCATCCACCGAAACTGCTGACTCGGCCGTAGGCGGCGAGCCTATGATGAATTGCACGCTCAATTCACCTCGAACCATTTGGCCGCTGTTTCCGTCCTGCAGGTACGCGGAAATCATGCTGCCTCGTCCCCAGAAGGAGCCACCATGACGACAGCATCGAACCGCGATCAATCGCACCGTCTCCCACGGGTCCGACAATGGGCTCTGGCCTGCGCCATCTGCCTGTGCGCCGCCGCCACTGCGACGGATGCCCTGGCGCAAAAACGCGCGCCCATGCTGGTGTTCG
>CAZADK010000400.1:0-4688 GCA_964483855.1 uncultured Rhodoferax sp. | reverse complement strand
ATGCATGGTGTAGAGCTTGACGCCGACCGCGTCCGCGGTGTCGGCGATAGCCCTCCAGTCGATCCCGGAAAACCCCGACAGCGGCGCCGGAAACACCTGGGGTTCGAACACCCGGCGCGGCCCCGGCACCCGGTCCAGCGCCTGCCGGTAACTGCGCAACAGGGCGCCGGCACTGGCTCGTTTGCTGGCCCACAACGGCGCGCCGTCGCCGTGGTCGCTGAAAAAGCCGTCCCAGCCCGCGCCGGCCAGCGCATCGCGCACGGCCGCCACCCCACGCGCCGCCGCCGCAAGTGCGGCGGCCTGCCAGCGCGCCAGTTGCTGCGACACCAGGCCAGCATAGGCGAGCGGGTCGACGCCCTGCGCACGCAGTGCCGGATAGGCTTGCGGGTTGAAATCGAACAACGTGCTGCGCAGATCGTACGGCGGGTATTCCGGCCAGTCGACCCGGAAACCTCGCACGCCGGGATAACGCGCGGCCAGTTCGGCCAGCAGCGCTGCGCCATAGTCGCGCACATGGCTGCTGGCCAGGCTGGCGTTGCGGTCGACTCGGTGCGGATGGGGTTGGCCGTCCGGCCCCAGGCACAGGTCGTCGTCCACCGCGCCGGAAAACTGCACCCGGTAACCGGGCGGGCTGGCAGCCATGATCTGCAGGTAGACCGCGATGCCCCGACGCGCGGCGGCGTCGATCACGTCGTCGATCAGGCGCGGATGTGCATGGGTCAGTGCGCCCGGCGGGCTTGGCTGGTACCGCAGAGCACGGTAACGCGAGAGGTCGTGCACCAGCGACGGTGCGGTGCGCACCCAGGTCTCGCGCGCACCCCACAACGGGCGATCCAGCGGCCGCACGCCCCCGGCGTCGCCATCGGGCGGCGGCTCACGCGCACCGTCGCCGGCGGGAGCGATCGCCAGCAGATACGGGCTGGTGACCAGCGCACTGGCGCCGGCAGCCTGCAGGTTATCGAGCACCACTTCGATGCCTTCACACTGGAACCACTCCGGCATCACGGTGATGCCGAGGGTGGTGGAGGCGGTCTGGACGATTCCCATCGGCACTAGTATACAAGTGCAAACCGCCCATCGGATCCGTGCCAACCCGGATACCCGAACCCTGGCAGGCCGCCTTGGCTCCTGTGTTTGCCGTGGCAAGCGATATCGCACAATATCGCAAACCCGCCCTGATTCGCCCATACCACCGGATCCGTTGTGACAGACCACCCTATCGCTGCGCCATGACCACCACTCTCATGTTCTTTGCCGGCCTGGCCGGACTCGTCATCGGCGCCTCACTGCTGGTGCGGGGCGCTTCGGCGCTGGCCCTGCGGCTGGGCATCTCGCCGCTGGTGGTGGGCCTGACCGTGGTGGCGTTCGGCACCAGCGCACCCGAGATGGCGGTCACCACCTCTGCCGCGCTGGCCGGACAGGCCGACCTGGCAGTGGGCAACGTCGTGGGCAGCAACATCTTCAACGTCCTGTTCATTCTCGGCGTGGCGGCATTGATCACGCCACTGACAGTGCACCGACAGGTGATCCGCCAGGAGGCGCCGATCATGGTGGGTTGTGCCGCGCTGCTGGTCGCGCTGAGCCAGGATGGCAGCATTGGCTGGGTCGACGGCGCCCTGTTGCTCGGACTGCTGCTGGCCTATACCGTCTTCCTGGTGCTGCAATCACGGGCCGAGGAGCAGCGCGGCAATGCCCAGTCCGACGCCGATCTGCCGCAGTCGGCCAGATCGGGGCAATGGGACTCCAGCGTGCCGGCGCAACTGGCACTGGTCGCCGTGGGGCTGGTGCTGCTGGTCGCCGGATCCGACGCCATGGTGTCCGCAGCCGTCGTGATGGCCCGCGCACTCGGCATGTCGGAGGCCGTGATTGGCCTGACCATCGTGGCCGCCGGCACTTCGTTGCCGGAAGTGGCCGCCTCGATCGCCGCCAGTTTCAAGGGCGAACGCGACATGGCCATTGGCAACGTGGTGGGCAGCTGCGTGTTCAATATCCTGGGCGTGGTCGGATTGGGTGGCCTGGTGGCCAGCCTGGGCAGCGCCGATGGATTGACCGTGACGCAGCACATCCTGCGCGTCGACCTGTGGGTGATGCTGGCCACCACACTGGCCTGCCTGCCGGTCTTCATCAGTGGCCGCACCATCGAACGCTGGGAGGCGGCGCTGTTCCTGGGCTACTACGTCGCCTACACCGTGTATCTGGTCATGGCATCGCAAAGTCACGGCGGCACCGGCCAATTCGGCGACGTCATCGTGTCGGTGGTGATGCCGCTGACCATCGTGGCCTTGACGATCGCCATGTTGCGCCAGCCGCGCTGACCGGCACCACGCGGGCTTCGGGCGGTCGGCAGCCCCAACGCTGGCACGCCGGTATCAAGTGGGAGCACTCCACTGCGCGTCAGGGTCAGCGCGTCAATTCGGGAAGATGCGCAGGTTCGGCAGGTCACACTCCGGCGGCACGCCGCGTCCGGCCGAGCGCACCGTCCGGTCCGTGGCGATCTCGACCTGGAACCACTGGCAGAACGGATTTTCGTAGCGGTAACTCCAGACCACGCCACGGGAACGCCCCAGCGTGAGTATCTCGCCGGGCCGGCCCAGCTGCTGGCGCACCTCGTCTTGCGTCATGCCCGGGGCGATGCGGTTGAAGTTCTGCTCGGTCAACACCTGTTCCGAACGTACCGCATCACCGGCCGCATTCAGGTAAACAAACCAGGTCTGCTTGCCCCTGGGCCCGGTCGGAAACTCCAGTCGCGACATGCCGTCTGCCATCGTGCGCTGCAACTCGGGCTGCCCCATTCGCTCGACGATCTGGTCACGATTCATCCTCGTCAGCTCTGCTGGCGGCACATAGCTGCCGCAGGCGCTCAGGAAGATCGCGCAGGTGGCGAGGACCCGCCAACGGTGGAGAAAACGCATGGCTGCAATCTTGATCAGGTTGTGTGGAAACTTGTCAACAAGAAATTGGAGAAAGAACGACTGCACAAGTTCACACCCCCGGCGTCGACAGGCCACTGCCGCTGCGCCCGCTCGAGCGGCACGCATCCGTTACCATGGCGCCGCTGGAACCACCGGCCCGACCGCGGGGCCTTGCCCAGTCGACACGCAACAACCCAGGAAAGGCCTGCCCATGTTCAGTCATGTGATGCTCGGTGTGAACGACCTCGAGCGTTCGAAAAAATTCTACGACGCGCTGCTCGGCACGCTGGGCATCGGCCCGGGCGTCGCCCACAAAAGTCGCTACTTCTACCGCAGCCCGACCGGCACGTTCTCGATCACGATCCCCATCAACGGCGAACCCGCCACCCATGGCAATGGCAGCACGATCGGTTTCACCGTGTCGTCGCCCGGGCAAGGCGACGCGTTCCACGCGGCCGCGGTCGCCAACGGCGGCACGACATGCGAAGACCCGCCGGGATTGCGTGAAGGCCCGTCCGGCAAGATCTACCTGGCCTATGTGCGGGATCCGGATGGGAACAAACTGTGTGCGCTTCACCGTCCGGCGAAATGAGATGTTGTAGCCATCGGCCCGACAGTCGCCTACAACGCGTGCTGGCCAAGCTGCTCCAAAGTCACGATATCCAGTGCCCTGGCATGGGTGGCGTTCAGATGAACCGGGGGCGCAACGCCGGCTTCGAACGCCTTTTTCCAGCGCGCTGCACATAGGCACCATCGGTCGCCCGGCTCCAGGCCCGCAAACCGGAACTCCGGGCGCGGCGTGATCAGGTCGTTGCCGTGTTCCCGCGAATAGGCCAGGAATTGCGCCGTGACCCGGGCGCATACCACATGGGTGCCATGGTCGTGGGTATCGGTGCGGCAGCAACCGTCCCGAAAGTACCCGGTCAATGGGGAATACGAGCAAGCGAGCAGCGGCCCGCCCAATACGTTCAATGGTTGCATGTCGTTTCTAGCTCGTTGAGGATCTGCCCGTCAACACCACTCAACGCGTCGATGGGTGCGCCATACTGCCACATCGACAACCGGCAACCGGCAACCGGCAACCGGCGCAAGGGGCCCGCAACGCCCGTTCACCCCAGCACCTGCTTGCCGACCATGCCCACCATGAACCCCAATACCGCACCCAGCGCCGGTGTCCAGTGCCGGCGCATGCGGGCCTGCGGTGCGATGTCCTGGAACACCAGGTACAGGATGCCGCCGGCGGCAAAGGCCATGATGGCGGCGGTCAGCGCCAGTTGGTCGCGCAGCAGCACGAAGCCGGCCAGCGCTCCCAGTGGCCCGAGCAGGCTCACTGCCAGCAGCGACACCAACGTGGTACGCGCGCTGGTGCCGGCATGGCGGCTCTCGCGAAAGGCGTTGAAGCCCTCCGGCAGGTTCTGCGCGCCGATGAACACGGCCAGCAACAGACCCAGGCGCGGATCGTGTCCGAACACGGCGCCCAGGGCGATCGCCTCGGGCACGAAGTCCAGCAACATCGCCATCACCTGCGCGCGCGAGCCACCCCGGCGGCTCAGCCAGTAGTCCAGCACGCAGAACACCAGACCGCCAGACACGAAGGTGGCCGCCATCGACCCTGCGCCGAGTTGCGCCATGCCCAGCGGCGTCAGCGCGAATGCGACGGCCGCCACCAGGATGCCGCCACCGAAGGCGACCACCCCGTGCACGAACTCGCGCTTGCCCTCAGATTCGGCGCTGCCCTCCCACAACGCCACCAGACCGCCCAGGAAGGCGGCGATG
>CAZADK010000399.1:0-4698 GCA_964483855.1 uncultured Rhodoferax sp. | reverse complement strand
CCTCGGCACCTTCTCCCACACTGGCACTTCGCGCATCGCGGCCGAGGTGCTCAATGCGATCCCGGTGGTGCAGAGTTATGTCGCCGAGTCGCGCGAGGCGGCCCGTTTCGACGCGTCGACCGACAACGCCTTCCATACCGCGGTGCGGCGCACGCGGGCGCGCTCGGTGCTGGTGGCCTTCATCATCATCGCCACCTCGGCAGCCCTGTTGTGGGGCCTGTACCAGGGCACGCAGGCGGTGATGGCCGGGCGCATCAGCGCCGGCCACCTGGGCCAGACCGTGGTCTACGTCATCATCCTGGCCAGCGCGTTTGCGGTGCTGGGCGAGGTCTACGGCGATTTGCTGCGCGCGGCCGGCGCGACCGAGCGGCTGATGGAGCTGCTCGACACCCATTCGCCGATCCGTTCACCGGCGCAGCCGCGTTCGGTGCAACAACAGGCCGCCGGCAGCGGCGTGGTGTTCGACCAGGTGCAGTTCTGTTACCCGTCGCGCCCGAACCATCCGGCCCTGCACGATTTTTCCCTGGCCGTGGCACCGGGCGAGACCGTGGCCCTGGTCGGCCCCAGTGGCGCCGGCAAGAGCACGGTGTTCCAGCTGCTGCTGCGCTTCTACGACCCGCAGTCGGGATCGGTCACGCTCGGTGGCGTTCCCACGCGCGAACTGTCACTGGCAGACCTGCGCCAGCATATCGGCATCGTGCCGCAGGATGCGGTGATCTTCTCGGCCAACGCGATGGAGAACATCCGTTACGGCAAACCCGGCGCCAGCGACGACGAGGTACGGGCCGCGGCGCGTGCCGCCTTCGCCGACGAGTTCCTGGGCCGGCTGCCCGAGGGGTACGACACCTTCCTGGGCGAACGTGGCGTGCGCCTGAGCGGCGGCCAGCGCCAGCGCATCGCCATTGCCCGCGCCATGCTCAAGAACCCGCCACTGCTGCTGCTCGACGAGGCCACCAGCGCACTCGACGCGGAGAGCGAACGCATGGTGCAGGCGGCACTGGAGAGCGCGATGCAGGGCCGCACCACGCTGGTCATCGCGCACCGATTGGCGACGGTGCAAAAGGCCGACCGCATCGTCGTGCTGGACCAGGCGCGGCTGGTCGAGCAAGGCACGCATGCGGAGCTGGTGGCGCGCGGCGGGGTGTATGCGCGGCTGGCGGAGTTGCAATTCGTGGCGTGAGGATAGTCACGGCCAGAAGGTCAAGCCTGTACTTCGACGAGTTCCCTCGTTGCCGAAACTTGACGGATCTTTTTCAGCAGAGACGACAAGAGATTGCATCTGTCACCTCACTTCTTCAGGCCACCCGGGCCCGCGCCGGCTACGACGCGTCTACTGCACCGGCCCCTTGAGCACATCTGGCAACGCCAGCTGCATCACCTCGATACCTTCGTCGGCCAGCGACTCGGACTCGGCTTGTGAAGCCTTGCCGCGGATGCCGCGGTGGGGCACCTCGCCGTAGTGGATCTTGCGTGCTTCTTCGGCAAACCGGTCGCCGACATCGTCGGTGCTGGCCAGGATGCGTCTGGCCATGCCAAGCCAGGCGGCCTGCAGTGCGGCGTGGGGGTCGTTCGTGGCCACGACATCCTGCCGCGGCGGTTGTTCCGCAACCGGTGGCTGGCCATGATGGCCCAGATTCAGGCGGGGTGCGCTGAGTTTCTTGGTGATCGTCGTGTCACCGCACATCGGGCAGCTCACCAGACCACGTGACAGCTGGCTGGTGAAGTCGTCTTCGGACCCGAACCAGCCCTCAAAAGCGTGATGCTGCGCGCATTGAAGATCCAACACTTTCATGATGAACCGATTATCCGGCCGCCAGCGAGGCGGTGTCTGCGTGCCAGTCGAGTAGCCATGCGCCGGAGACCACATTTTGCAGCCACAGCGCGCCGGCCAGCGTCTTGCCGTCGGTGACGCGGCCGTCGCGGCAATACCGCAGCAGTTCGGGCAACGAGGCCGTGGTCACATCGAGAAACTCACCCGGGTCCAGGTGGCGTTCACCCTGCGACAGGCCGCGGGCGAACCAGACGTCGATGAATTCGTCGGAATACGCAACCAGCGGGTGGATGACGCCGGCGTGCGCCCATTCGCGGGCGCCGTAACCGGTCTCCTCGCGCAACTCGCGCCGCGCACACAAGCCGAGATCTTCGTCTGCGTCGCGCTTGCCGGCGGGAAACTCCAGCATCACCTGGCCGATCGGGTGCCGGTATTGCCGCTCCATGACCACGCGCAACTCGCCGTCGACTTCGCCCAGCAGCGGCACGATCATCACCGCGCCGGGATGCACCACATACTCGCGTGTCGCAAGATTGGCATCCGGCAATCGCACCGTGTCGCGGCGCACCTGCAGGAAATGGCCTTGCAGCAGTTGCTGCCGCTCGACCGTATGCTCGACCAGGTGAGCATCGACCGCCTGCGGTGACGCAGGAATGCCGGGCGGAGGATGGGCCACGGTAGCAGGTGGCTGTCAGCCCGCCATCATGCTGGCCAGCGCGCTGGCGCACAGGGCCATCAGGCCACCGGGCACGATGCCGAGCAACAGCACCAGCGCACCATTGAGGCCCAGCACGATGCGCACTTCGGCGGGCGCTTCGATGGCTGCGGTCTGCACCGGCGCGTCGAAGTACATCAGCTTGACCACGCGCAGGTAGTAGAAGGCACCGACCAGCGACATCATCACCGCGAACACGGCAAGCCC
Source organism: uncultured Rhodoferax sp. (assembly GCA_964483855.1). Lineage (GTDB taxonomy): Bacteria > Pseudomonadota > Gammaproteobacteria > Burkholderiales > Burkholderiaceae_C > CAISIP01. The sequence continues at coordinate 2,005 of CAZADK010000399.1, read as the reverse complement.
GATATCGAGCGCCTGCCCGGACGAGATCAGCGCCTGCAGCACCGACAATTTGGCATAAAACCCGACCATCGGCGGAATGCCGGCCAGCGAGAACATGCAGATTGCCATCACCGCGGCGTACAGCGGACTGCGCTGGTTCAGGCCGGCGAAGTCGGCGATCTCCTCGCTCTCGAAACCCTTGCGCGAGAGCAGCAAGATGATGCCGAACGTGGCCAGCGTGGTCAGCACGTAGGTGACGACATAAAACATCGACGAGCCATAGGCGTCGGCCGACGAGATGGTGTTGCCGTTGATGACGCCCGACATCATGCCCAGCAGCACGAAACCCATCTGCGAGATGGTCGAGAACGCCAGCATGCGCTTGATGTTGGTCTGCGCAATGGCCGCCAGGTTGCCGACCAGCAAGGAGCCGACCGCCAGCACGCCCAGCATCTGCTGCCAGTCTGGCGCCAGCGGCAGCAGGCCCTCGACCAGCAGGCGGATCATGATCGCGAACGCGGCCAGCTTGGGTGCGCCGCCGATCAGCAACGTGACTGCCGTGGGCGCACCGTGGTACACGTCGGGCAGCCACATGTGAAACGGCACCACGCCAAGCTTGAATGCCAGGCCGGCGACAACGAACACCAGGCCGAACACCAGCACCTGGTGCCGGATATTTCCGCTGGCAATGGCCTGCGCCACCTGGTTGACGTCGAGTGTGCCGGTTGCACCGTACACCATCGACATGCCGTAGAGCAGGAAGCCGGAGGCCATCGCGCCAAGCACGAAGTACTTCATCGCCGCCTCGGTGGCCATTGTGTTGTCGCGGCGCAGCGCCACCAGCGCATAACTCGACAGGGTCAGCAATTCCAGGCCCATGTAGATGACCAGCAGGTTGTTGCCGCCGATCATCAGGAACATGCCCAGCAGGCCGAACATCGACAGCGTGAACAGTTCGCCGCCGCGCAACATCTCGCGGTGGCCGGCATAACCACGGCCGTAGACCAGCGTGACCATCACGGCGAGCGCGGCGAAACATTTGAGCCAGTTGCCCATCTGGTCGCTGACCACCAGCTTGCTGAAGCCGTACTGGTTCAGACCGCTGATCGCATATTCAGCCTGCATGAAGGCCACGATGGCCAGCGTGACCAGGGTCATCACGTAGGTGGGTGTGCGGTTCGGGCTCTTGACATAGAGGTCCACCAGCGCGATCGCGCAGGCCAGCGTCAACAGGACGATCTCCGGGAAAACCGTGATCCAGCTGTAGTTGTCAATCATGGGCGCGGATCTCTACTTGTCAATTCAACTTGGTCACCGCGACATGACGCAGCAATTCGGCCACCGAACTGTCCATCACGTCGGTGAAGGGCTTGGGATAGACGCCCATGGCAAGCACCGCGATGGCCAGCAACGCCAGCATCAGGAACTCGCGCGCGTTGATGTCCTGCAGGTTCTTCACGTCGTCGTTGACGACCGCACCAAGGTAGACCCGCTTGAACATCCACAAGGTGTAGGCAGCGCCCAGTATCAGCGCGGTGGCCGCACCCAGGCCGATCCAGAAATTGGCTTTGACGGCCGCCAGGATCACCATCCACTCGCCGACGAATCCGGCAGTGCCTGGCAGGCCGGCGTTGGCCATCGCAAACAGCAGCGCAAACGCGGCAAACTTCGGCATGGTATTGACGACACCGCCATAACTGGAGATCTCGCGCGAATGCACTCGGTCGTACAACACGCCGATACACAGGAACATCGCGGCCGACACGAAGCCGTGGGCAATCATCTGCACAATGCCGCCGGCAACGCCAAGGTCGCTGAACACGAAGAAACCCAGCGTCACGAAGCCCATGTGTGCAACCGACGAATACGCCACGAGTTTCTTCATGTCGCGCTGCACGATGGCCACCAGGCCGACGTAGATGACCGCGATCAGCGACAAGGCAATCATCAGCCAGGCCCACTCGCGCGCTGCGTCGGGTGCGATCGGCATGGAGAAACGCAGGAAACCGTAAGCACAGAGCTTGAG
>CAZADK010000398.1:0-4712 GCA_964483855.1 uncultured Rhodoferax sp. | reverse complement strand
GTCGAGCCACCTTCGACCAGGTCGAGCATCGACAGGCGGTAGATGATGATGAAGTCGCGACCGACCCGCTCGCGGGTGCGCCGCACGATCTCGACCGGAAAACGAATACGGTTTTCGTACGGCCCGCCCCAGGCATCGGTGCGGTGGTTGGTGCGCGCGGCGATGAACTCGTTGATCAGGTAACCCTCGGAGCCCATGATCTCGACGCCGTCGTAACCGGCCACCTGGGCCAGCGCGGCGCAACGCACGAAGTCGGCGATGGTCTGTTCGACCTCGTCGGTGCTCAGCTCCCGGGGCTTCATCGGGTTGATCGGTGCCTGCAGCGCGCTGGGTGCGACCAGGTCGCCGTGATAGGCATAACGGCCGAAATGCAGGATCTGCATGGCGATCTTGCCGCCGGCCTGGTGTACCGCGGCAGTCACTGGCTTGTGTTTCTGCGCTTCCGACTCGGTGGTCAGGCGTGCGCCGCCCGGCATTGGGCGGCCGCGGTCGTTCGGCGCAATGCCGCCGGTGACGATCAGGCCCACGCCGGCGGCCGCGCGTTCGGCGTAGAACGCCGCCATGCGGGCAAAACCGTCCTTGACCTCCTCCAGGCCGACGTGCATCGAGCCCATCAGCACCCGGTTGGGCAAGGTTGTGAAGCCCAGGTCGAGCGGGGCCAGCAGGTGGGGGTAGGTTGTCATCGGATGCAGATCCTACCGCGAACGGGCACGTCCCATTGACCATTTGGATTAGTCGGATATGGATTGACCCTGCCCAGGACTCGGCGAATAATGAATCTTTAGTGAACCACGGTTTCATTAGATGAACAAAACTGCTATCCATCAACCCATATCAAAGAACCCCTGGCATGGAAAAAGATGATCTGAGCCCCGAATGGCACGACGTCGCGTCCCGCGACCAGCTCGACCCGGATTTTCCGGTCGGGGTTGAAGTCCATGGACAGAATGTCGGCCTGTACCTGCAGGACGACCAGATACACGCACTGGAGGACATCTGCCCGCATGCCTATGCGCTGCTGTCGCAGGGTTTTCAGGAAAGCGGCCAGATCGAGTGCCCATTGCACGCCGCCCGGTTCGACATTGCGACCGGCAAGTGCCTCAACGAGATCGGCCAGCACGACATCCGGTGTTTTCCGGTGCGGGTCGAGCAAGGCCGGGTCCAGATCCGTATCCCGATCAAGGTCGAGGCGCCAGCATGACCCGCTTTGTACCACCCGAGGGCGTGCCGGCGATCGAGTTCATCGGCGTCGAAAAGCGCTTCCCCGCACGCGGCAAGTCCAGGGAGGTGCTGGCCGCGCGCGACGTGACGTTCTCGATCGCCCCGGGTGAGGTGGTCTCCATCATCGGCCCGTCCGGCTGCGGCAAGAGTACCTTGCTGAACATGGGTTCGGGCCTTGCCAAGACCAGCGCCGGTACCGTCAAGGTCGCCGGCCAGGTGGTCGAGGGGCCAAACGAACATGTGTCGTTCATGCTGCAGAAAGACCTGCTGATGCCGTGGCGCACGATTGCGCAGAACATCGAGTTCGGCCTGGAACTGCGCGGCGTCAAGGCCGATGCCCGCAAGCAGGTGTCCGACCGGTTGCTGGAGCAGTGCCACCTGCACGGATTCGGTGCCCATTACCCGAACCAGCTCTCGGGTGGCATGCGCCAGCGCGCGGCCCTGGCGCGTACGCTGGCGGTCGATCCGCTGGTGCTGTTGATGGACGAACCGTTCTCGGCACTGGACGCGCAGACCAAGATGATCCTGCAGCAGGACCTGGCGCAGACCGTGGCCCGGGAAGGCAAGACCGTGCTGTTCATCACCCACGATCTGGCCGAGGCGGTGGCGTTGTCCGATCGCATCCTGGTCATGAGCGAGCGACCGGGCACCATCATCGAACAGATCACCGTCGACATTCCCGGCCGCGACAACCCGATGCAGCGCCGCAAGCACGACAGGGTCGGTCCGCTGGTCGGTCAATTGATGGATCTGCTCAAGCTTGACGCCAATACCGAAATGCACTGACCCGTCCGCACCACTTTGCCTTCCATTCCTGCCAAACACCAACCGGAGCCTAGCCATGACACAACAGCCCATCCCTTTCGCGACCCGTCGCGGCTGCCTGGCGCTCGCCGCCTGCGCCGCCCTGGCCGTACCCGTGGCCGCGCAAGCCCAGGCCCTGCAGGAGGTCACCTATCTGTTGCCGGCGCCCGGCACCTTGCCGGCATTCGGCCCCTGGATGGTGGCCCAGGCCAAGGGTTACTACAAGGCTGAAGGCCTGGAGGTGAAGTTCGTCACCGGCCGTGGTGGAGTGGACGTCGCCAAGCAGGTGGGTGCCGGCAATGCGGTGATCGGCGGCGCGATCGGTGACACGCCCATCATTGCCCGGGCCCAGGGCATCCCGGTCAAGGCCGTGGCCGTGCTCGGTGCGGGATCGCTGATGCAACTGGTCACGCACAAGGACCAGCGCATCGAGAGCCCGCGCGAGTTGCGCGGCAAGACGGTGACGGTGCTCGCCTACACCGACACGACGTATTACGCCTTGCTGGGCATGATGAGCAAGGTCCAGCTGACCAAGGCCGACGTCAACATCCAGGCCGCCGGCCCGGCCGGCGTCTGGCAGCAATTCCTGGCCAAGAAGTCCGATGGCATGGCCAGCACCCCTGACTGGACCGTGACCGTGATGGAGCAGGGCGCGCAGGTCGACATCTTGCCAGCCGACGTGTATTTCAAGAGCATGGCCCAGGCCATTCTGGCGTCCGACGACACCATCCAGAAAAACCCGCAGCTGATCCAGAAGCTGGTGCGCGCCACGCTCAAGGGCATGAAGGACATCATGGCCAACCCCAAGGAAGCGGCCAAGGTCTATGTGGCACATGTGCCGACGCATACCGGCAAGGAGGCATCGATCGAGAAGATGTTCGACATGTACAACAAGTACGTCTACGCGAACCAGAAGACACCGGGCACGATGGACGAAGCCCGCCTGGCCGACCTGCAGAAGTTCTATGTCGCCAACGGCGTCGTGCCCAGCGCGGTCCCGGTCAAGGATCTGTACACCAACCAGTTCGTCGCCGGCAAATAGGCACTTGAACCGGCAAATAGGCACTTGAACCGGCAAATAGGCACTTGAACGGGGATTTCGGTCATGTCTGACAACACATCGCCACTCGTCACCGCGGCCTGGAGCTTTTTGGTCCTGGTGGTTTTCCTGTTGCTCTGGGAGTTCGGCCCGGGCTGGGTCGGCATGCCCGAGTTCGTGCTGCCACCCCTGTCGCGCGTCGCCCAGGAGGCGGTGCGTATCTGGCAGACCGAACGCCTGCTGTGGCATGCCGGCATCACCTCGCTCGAGGTCGTGATCGGCTTTGTGCTCGGTTCTGCGATGGGTGCGCTGATCGGCTACGGGCTGGGTGTCTCGCCGCGGGTCGAGGCCATCCTGTCGCCGTACCTGCTGGCGTTGCAGATCGCGCCCAAGGTCGCGTTCGCGCCGCTATTCGTGATGTGGCTGGGTTACACCATCTATCCGAAGATCCTGGTGGCGATCCTGATCGTGTTTTTCCCGGTGCTGATCAACGTGTTGTCGGCGATGCGGGCGATGGACAGTGACATGATCAACCTGGCGCGGTCGTTCTCGGCCTCCCGCATGCAGGTGTTTCGCATGGTCGAATATCCAACCACGTTGCCGTCCCTGTTCTCCGGATTGCGCATCGCGAGCACGCTGGCGGTGATCGGTGTCGTTGTGGGCGAGTTGGTGGGCGGCAACATGGGGCTGGGCTTCATGCTGGTGTTCTTCGAAGGCCAGGGCAATACGGCCGCGGTGTTCGTCGTCATCGCCGCGTTGACGGTAATCGGCATCATCGCCTATTACGCGGTCGTGCTGGCCGAGCGCAAGGTGTTGCATTACCTGCCCAGCGCCCAGCGGCGCATGGCCTGAAGTGGGGCTGCCCATGGCATCCGACAACGAAATCCAGCTGCACGGCCGGCGCGTGCTGGTCACCGGTTCGGCGCGTGGCCTGGGCGAAGCCTTTGCCCGCGCGCTGGTGGCTGCCGGCGCCAGGGTCGTGGTCAGCGATGTGCTGCACCAGCGCGGCCAGGCGCTCGCCGATGCGCTGGGCGACAGCGCCAGTTATGTGCCGATGGACCTGTCCGACGCGGCGTCGATCCGCGGCGGCGTGGATGCCGCCGCCGCCGTGATGGGTGGGCTGGACGGATTGATCAACAACGGCGCCATCACCAACTCGGGCGGCCGCGACATGGATCAGCTCGAAGCCGACATGTGGGACCGTGTCATGGCCGTCAACGTGCGCGGCAGCTGGCAGGCGACTGTCGCTGCGACACCGCATCTGGCGGCATCGGGCAGCGGCCGGGTCGTGAACCTGGCCTCCGACACCGCCTTGTGGGGCGCGCCGCGCCTGATGGCCTATATCGCCAGCAAGGGTGCCGTGATCGCGATGACACGCGGCATGGCGCGCGAACTCGGCCCGCAAGGCATTACCGTGAATGCGATTGCGCCCGGGCTGACGCTGGTCGAGGCAACCGCATACGTGCCCGCGGAACGTCACGACTACTACCTCAAGGGCCGCGCAGTTCCGCGTGCTCAGGTGCCCGAAGACGTCACCGCCGCCGCGCTGTTCCTGATGACACGTGCCAGCGGTTTCATCACCGGGCAGCTACTGCCAGTCAACGGCGGATTCGTCATGAATTAATGAGACCTTGGGGTCAGATCCCGA
>CAZADK010000397.1:0-4716 GCA_964483855.1 uncultured Rhodoferax sp. | reverse complement strand
CCAATGCAGCGGTGTTTCTGGCCAGCCCGGCGGCGAGTTTCATCACCGGTACCAATTTGGTGGTGGATGGGGCGTTGACCAAAGGCGTGCAGTTCTGATCAAGCAGATGATCGACAAGCTCATCTGACCTGACCGTGACGCCGTCTCGGCCGCACGGTCTGCCACCGCATTCCGGCGTCCGTACAGACCAAGGCCGGGCAAGCCGGCAAATGGCCGTCCGAACGGCTCATTTTTTGCGGTTCGCCACGGCACACAAACATCACAGAGTTCTTCTAGATTAGGCAGCTGGTGGGGCTGGGCGCGTTGCCACCAACGCTGCCCATGCCCTCTAAGCTAGTTCTGGCACGGAGGAAATCCATGGGCCGCCCAATCGATGTCAAGCCGCTCCCTAGCGGCACCAATCGCCGCAGTTTCCTGAAAGGCTCGCTTCCGGCGGCCATGGCAGCAGCGTCCGCTCCCATGCTGCTGTCCGTCGGCAGCATGGCCCGTGCCACCGGGGAGGCATTCCAGCATGGTGTGGCCAGTGGCGACCCGCTGGCCGACCGGGTGATCCTGTGGACCCGGGTTACACCGCCGGTTGCCAAGGCAGCGGTCAACGTGGCCTATGCCGTGGCAACCGACCCGGGTATGCAAACCGTGGTGTTGCGCGGCAACACCAAGACCAATACCAACCGTGACCTCACCGTCAAGGTCGACGTTCTGGGCCTGCAACCGGCCACGACCTACTACTACCGCTTCACCGCCGAAGGCAGTACATCGCCGGTGGGGCGCACCCGCACGCTGCCGCTGGGTTCGGTGGCGAGCCTGCGCATGGCCGTGGTGAGTTGCTCCAACCATGCCCATGGGTACTTCAACGCCTACCGCCGTGTCGCGGAGCGCGCCGACCTCGACCTGGTTGTACACCTGGGCGACTACCTGTACGAATACGGCCCGAACCAGTACGGCAGCCTGCGCACGCCCGAGCCGCCCAACGAGATGGTGACGCTGTCCGACTACCGCAAGCGCCATGCCCAGTACAAGCGCGACGCCGATCTGCAGGAGGTGCACCGCCAGCATCCAATGGTGGCGATCTGGGATGACCATGAAATCACCAACGACGCCTGGATGAACGGCGCCCAGAACCACACCGAAGGTGCCGAAGGCACCTGGTCGCAACGCGTCAACATGGGACTGCAGGCGTACTACGAATGGATGCCGATCCGCGTGCCCAATGCCGCGCAGAAACGCAACAACCAGCGCGCTTTCCAGTTTGGCGACCTGGCAGATCTGGTGATGCTGGAGCAGCGGCTCAGCGCTCGCTCGAAGCAACTGCCGGCAACCATCCCGACGCCGTTCGGTGCCGGCTTCGTACAGTTTGGCGAATTCGCCGATCCCAGTCGCACCTTGCTGGGCGCCGAACAGGAGGCCTGGCTTGCCACGCGTCTGCGCACGTCCACTGCGCGCTGGAAACTCATCGGCCAGGGCGTGATGTTCGCCCAGATCAAGCTGCAGGGCGCGCCATTGGCGCAGGGTGGCGGCGTCTTCGCCAACAGCGACCAGTGGGACGGATACCAACCCGCGCGCGACCGCATCTACAACGTGCTCAAGGGTGGTGGCAACCAGCCGCGGGTGGACAACTGCGTGGTTCTGACTGGAGACATCCACAGCTCCTGGGCCGCCGACCTGTCACAGGACCCGAACAATCCCGACCCGTCGACCGGTGGGTACGATCCCCAAAGCGGGACTGGTTCGCATGCGGTCGAGTTTGTCGGCACTTCCGTCACATCCCCGGGCCTGCCCGACCCAAACGGCAGTACGGCCGCATTTCTGCGCAGCATCAACCCGCATTTCAAGTTCATCGAGCTCACGCAACGGGGCTACATGCTGCTCGATGCCACGCCGCAACGGGTGGTGTGCGAATGGTGGCACGTGGATACCGTGGAGAGCATCAGCAATGGCCAGAGCTTCGCGGCGGCATTCGAAGTGCGCGACGGCAGCAACATGCTGCTGGAATCCGTGCAGACACCGGAGCGTTCTAACCCGCCGGCGCTGGCGCCGTGACAGCTCCTGCCCACCATGTCCCCGTCCAATCCTAATTGCAATCAGGTACTTTCCATGCAACAACATTCCCTATCCCGAGCGCTGCTCGGCGCCACCCTGGTCCTCGCTGCTGCCGGCGCACAGGCGGCCGACTTCCAGTTCACCGGCGACCTTGTCAATAACACCGACCGGGTACACATCACGTTCAACCTCGCCAGCGCCTCGGATGTCGGCTTGTGGACCGATTCGTGGAACTCCGGCCAGAATTTCGACCCGGTCTCCGCCTTGTGGGTCAAGTCCGGCAGTGACTATGCGCTGCTGCTGGAAGTGGACGACGATGGATCGGTGGCGTCGGGTCAGGGGGACTTCGACACCGGGATGTCCTTCACCGGGCTGGCCGCGGGCCAGTACCTCTATACCGTGGGGCCCACATTCCTCGAACCCTTCGCCAGCGGCCAACTGCTGTCGCAGGGCTTCACCCAGGACGGAACAGCCCCCATGGCAATAACTTTATGGAACCAGCCTGGATACGACATCAACAACAATGACCAGAAAGGCACGTTCTACCGTATCCAGCTCTCGGGTGTAGACAGCGCGGCGGTGACCGTGGTGCCGGAACCCGGCAGCGTCGCCATGATGTTGGCAGGCCTGGGCCTGGTCGGCGCGGCGCTCAGGCGCCGCAGGCGGCTCAGCGGCGGCGGGCCTGGCGGACCTGGCCCTGCGGCTGACCGGGCGAGCTGACATGCGCGGTCGCGGCGCCTCGTCCATCGCGGTTAGCTCCAGGGGCTGGGTCGCCAGCAGCATCCGGAGCATCGCCGGCATCCTGTTGCAGCCCGATCGGGCTCCGGATCCGGGCACCGAGGAGCGCACGGAAGAGGTTCGCCGGACCATGCTGGCTCTCATGGCCACCCACGGCCTCGATATCCTGCATCGCGACGTGTACGGCAAGATCCGCTATGCGGATTCCCTGCGCTCCTTGTGGTACGTCCGCAGCGAACTCATGGTTGCGCTTGCGGATGAACGCGGCGAGGTGTTCGCTCAGCAACGCCTGGCCGAAGTGTCCCAGATGTTCAGGGGCTTGCTTCCCGAAGCGCGCCACTACCGGTCGCCGCGGCAACCGCGTTGACCGGTTGAAGCGCCATGGCGTCCCACTGTCATGGCGCGTCCGGTGAAGTGCGATCGGCCAGACCGTCGCCGGCACCGCGGAGGTGCCGTATGAGCCGTTCGGGTTATGGCAAGTCTGTTTGGTCTCGAAATGTTGTCATCCACGCCCTCCAGCATCTAATTTGCCCGCGCCAGGCACAGTGCCTGGAGTTTTGACTAGATCCACCAGCAACTCAAGGAGTCCGCCATGAGAGTACGTGTCATTTCCCTGCTGATTTTGTCCACCCTGGTCGCGTCCCCCGCTTTGGCCTTCAACACGCTGAACGGCCAAAGTCCGATCGTCATCGGCCATCGTGGCGCAAGCGGCTACCTGCCCGAGCACACGCTGGAGTCCTACGCCCTGGCCATCCAGCAGGGTGCCCATTTCATCGAGCCCGACCTGGTGCTGACCCGGGACGGTCAGCTGATTGCGCGCCACGAACCGATTCTTGACGGCACCACCGACGTGGCCAGCAAGTTCGACGCCAGCCGCAAGAGCACGCGCAACCTGGATGGCGTGTCGACCACCGCCTATTTTGCCGACACCTTTACCCTGGCCGAGGTCAAGACCCTGCGCGCCATACAGCCCCGCGCCAGTCGCAACCAGAGCTTTAACGGACTGTACGAAATCCCCACTCTGGATGAAGTCATTGCGCTGGCGCAGAACCAGTCGGCCCAGATCGGCCGCCCCATCGGCATCTATCCGGAGTTGAAACATTCCACCTACATGAAGATCCAGGCGCAGGCCAACGGGTTTTCCCCGACCTATTTCGAGGACACCCTGGTATCAAAGTTGCATGCCGCCTACGGCAACAGCGCAACCGCCCCGGTCTTCATCCAGTCCTTCGAAACCGCCAACTTGAAATACCTGAACGGGCAGACCAACATCAATCTGGTGCAACTCGTTGATGCCGACGACGTTAACGCCAATGGATTGTTGAGCCTGGTGGCTCCCTACGCCCAGCCCTACGACATCGTCGTCGCTGGCGGCTCCACCACGTTCGCGGACCTCCTCACCCCGGCCGGCCTCGCTGAAGTCGCCACCTATGCGGACGGCATCGGCCCCTGGAAGCCGTACCTGGTCAAGACCGTGGACGACGGCGTCGACCGCACCGGCGACGGCATCCTCAGCATCAACGACCGTCGCGTCGATGGCCCCACCGGCGTCATAGCGGCCGCCCACGCCGCCGGCCTGCTGGTTCACGCTTACACGTTCCGCAACGATGCCAGTGGCTACGGCTTCGCCGATCCCCAGGCCGAAATGACTTATTACTTCGGTCTGGGCGTGGACGGCGTGTTCACCGACTTTCCCGACACCGGCGTCGCCGCGCTGGCGTCCGCCGTGCCGGAGCCTGAGACCTACGCCCTGATGCTCGCCGGTTTGGGCCTGGTAGCGGGTTTTGCCGCCCGCCGCCGCAAAGCCTGATTCTTTGGCTTTCCTTCCCAGCGCAGCCGCCGCGGGGTTGCGCACGCCCACTCGTCGACTCGACAAGTAGACAACGCATGCCAGGCTTGGCATCATGTGCCGCCGCGTTTGCGCTGGCTGTCATGGCC
>CAZADK010000396.1:0-4717 GCA_964483855.1 uncultured Rhodoferax sp. | reverse complement strand
AGGGGGTGCGAGGAAACTTGGGGCGGCCCGGCGTTTCCTCGTGCGCCGAGGCCGCGGCGAGCGGCGAGTGGCCCGACCGGATTTACCAACTCTTTACCGCCACTTCAAGCCGTGCGCCGATGCAACGCATAAACTGACTCCATGGTGGAACGGCTCTTGATGATCGAGGACGATACACGTCTGGCCCAGATGGTGTCCCAATACCTGGGCCAGTCGGGTTACCAGGTGTCGCATGCGGCGGATGCGCGAACCGGGCTGGACCGCCTGCAAGGTCAGGGGCCGGAGCCCTTGCCCGACCTGGTCATCCTGGACCTGATGCTGCCCGACATGGATGGCCTGGAGGTATGCAAACGGATCCGCGCCATGCCAGGCGCACTTTCGCGTATGCCGGTGCTGATGCTCACGGCCAAGGGCGATCCGATGGACCGCATCGTCGGCCTGGAAATCGGCGCCGATGACTACCTGCCCAAGCCGTTCGAGCCACGCGAACTGTTGGCACGCATCCGCGCGGTGTTGCGCCGCAACGGCGCGACGGAAACACCGGCCCAGGTGATGCAGTTCGGTTCGTTGCTGATCGACCGGGACGCGCGCACGGTGACAGTGGCCGAACAGCCCAGCGAACTCACCTCGTACCAATTCGACCTGCTGGTGGCACTGGCCGAACGCGCCGGCCGGGTGCTGACGCGCGACCAGATCATGGAAGCTGTGCGCGGACGCGAACTCGATGCCTTCGACCGCTCGATCGACGTACACATGGGTCGCATCCGCGCCGCGATCGAACAGGACCCGAAAAACCCCAAACGGATCCTCACGGTGCGCGGCGTCGGTTATGTCTTTGCACGTCAACAGGACTGAGAGCGTGAGATGCAGCCCCAATGGCAATGGCAGGGAGAGCGCCAAGCGCGAAGGTCGCTCGCAATGACTGTCGGGCCGGGGTCCTATCCATGAAGATTCCGCTGTTCCAGCGCCTGTACCTGCGGATCTGGCTTGCCGTCGTCGGGGCCGTGGTGCTGATGATGCTGCTCGCGGGCTGGTTGTGGCGGGTCGAGGCCGAGCGCGAACGCGCGACGCGACCCGGCCGCGAGATCGTGCTGCGCGATGCCACCGGCACGATCATCGGCCAGGCGCCAGCGCGGCCGATTCGGGTTCCAGGTCAGGGGCCGGAGTTCGAGGTGACGACACGCAGCGGGCAGACCTTTTATATCCAGTTGCCGCGACCGCACGAACCGGGCGACATGGGACCGCGTCGCGCCGGCCCCACGACCCAACGGATGAATTTCGCCTGGATCCTGGCATTGATAGCTGCTGCCGTGGCGCTGGGCAGTTACCCGGTCGTACGGCGGCTGACACAACGACTGGAGCGGGTCGAGTCCGGTGTGCGCCAATGGGGTGAAGGCGACCTGGGCCGGCGGCTGCCGGAAGACGGCCATGACGAGGTGGCCCATCTGGCGCGCGGCTTCAACGAGGCGGCGGGCCGGGTCCAGGCGCTGCTGCAGTCGCACAAGGCTTTGCTGGCCAATGCCTCGCACGAACTGCGCTCGCCCCTGACCCGCATCCGCATGGGCCTGGAACTGATGGGCGCACAGACACCGGCCGACCTCAAGGCCGAGATCGCACGCAACATCCGGGAACTGGACCTGCTGATCGACGAGATCCTGTTGGCCAGCCGGCTCGATGCGAGCCAGGCGGATATCGGCACGCTGGAGCCGCTCGACCTGGTCGGCATCGCGGCAGAGGAGTGTTCGCGCGTCAATGCCGAACTGCAGGTGGAAGGCGATGCGGCCAGCCTGACGGTGATGGGCGTGGCCAAGCTGCTGCGCCGGTTGGTGCGCAACCTGCTGGAGAACGCGCATCGGCATGCCGCCGGTGAGGTCACGGTGCAGCTTTCGGCCCATGGCAACATGGTCACGCTAGCGGTCAACGACCGTGGCCCGGGCGTACCCACCGAGTTCCGCGAACGCATATTCGAGCCGTTTTTCCGGTTGCCGGGCGCCAGCGAACGCGACGGTGGTGTCGGCCTGGGCTTGGCACTGGTCAAATCAATCGTGCAACGGCATGGCGGAACGGTCCGCTGCACCTCACGACCGCAAGGCGGCGCATGTTTTGAGGTTTCGTTACCGCAAAAATAGCTGGATGGCGCCTGAAGACGCCGCTGGCGGCGGAAATATTACCGTTTATGCGAAAAAGGATAGCTGCATCCCCTGAATGAAGGATGGCTCGGACCTGATCGGTCGGCTAAAGTTTGATCCACTGCTGTCACAGTGCAAGGACGGGCCCAGGTTCTGCTCAAAGCTCCCGCCAGGGAAGATTTTTGTCTCCAACGATGTCCTTCACAGGACTCTTTCAAGCCACCTTCGGGTGGCTTTTTTTTCGTGCGGCAAAGCCGCTCTCAACCGCTGCGGAAATGGTTCAGCCCATCGACGCACAAGACAAACCGCCAGCACAGGACCCCGTGATGGCCGCAGGCGTGGCCCCTTGGGGGGCCTGGCGACGCCAGGGCTGGGGGCCCTGTCAATGACGGGCGTCGAAATGTTCCCCCGCCTTGAGCGCATAGACGGTACCGCAATACGGGCACTTGGCCTGACCGGTATGTGCCACGTCCAGATAGACCTTGGGGTGGCTGTTCCAGATCTTCATGTCGGCCTTGGGGCTGGGACAGAACACGCCACCCTGGCTGTTGAGGTCCTCGGCCAGCAGTTCTACGTGGTTCTTGCTCATGGGGTATTCGTCTTCGTGTGTCGGCAATTGTGCGCAGACAAGCCGATTCAGACCCGCGCCAACCAGTGCTCGTATTTCGGGTTGCGCCCGTTCACGATGTCGAAGAACGCGCTCTGGATCTTCTCGGTGATCGGCCCGCGCGTGCCGCGACCCAGCGCGATGCGGTCGAGTTCGCGGATCGGCGTGACCTCGGCGGCAGTGCCGGTGAAAAAGGCTTCGTCGCAGATGTAGATCTCGTCGCGGGTGATGCGTTTTTGCACCAGCTCCAGGCCCAGATCCTTGCAGATATGCGTCACCGTGTTGCGGGTGATGCCGTTGAGCGCGCCAGCCGACAGGTCGGGGGTGTAGACCACGCCATCCTTCACGACGAACACGTTCTCGCCCGCACCTTCGCTGACGAATCCGCTGACATCGAGCAGCATCGCCTCGTCGTAGCCGTCGTCAGTGGCCTCCTGGTTGGCCAGGATGGAGTTGGTGTAATTGCTGACCGCCTTGGCCTGCGTCATCGTGATGTTCACATGGTGGCGGGTGTAGCTGGAGATCTTGACCCGGATGCCGTTCTTCATGCCATCTTCGCCCAGGTAGGCACCCCAAGGCCAGGCGGCGACCATCAGGTGAATGGTGTTGCCCTTGGTGCTGACGCCGAGTTTCTGCGATCCGACCCAGGTCAGCGGGCGCAGGTAACAACTCTCGAGCTGGTTCTCGCGCACCACCCGTTTTTGCGCCTCCATCACCTCCTCGAGCGTGAACGGGATCTTCATGCGCAGGATCTTGGCGCTGTTGAACAGGCGCTCGGTGTGCTCGCGCAGGCGGAAGATCGCGGTGCCACCGACCGTGTTGTAGGCGCGCACGCCCTCGAACGCGCCGCAACCGTAATGCAGCGTATGGGTCAGCACATGGATCTTGGCATCGCGCCATTCGACCAGTTGGCCGTCCATCCAGATCTTGCCGTCGCGATCAGCCATTGAAGGTGGTACTGCGCTCATGGTGGTCATTCCTTGTTGTTCGACGCCCGTTGCGGGCCTGGGTGGGTTGGGGAGCTTGCGTGTTTCTGGACGTCGTCACCGACGACTGCACCAAAACGAGCGATTTTACGGGGCGCCGGACCCTGCCGCGTGTCCTGGAGCGGCGCCTCGGGCCCGGGCGCCGGTCGCTTCAGCTGCCAACGCACCAGCCGGCCATTGTGAAACTCACAGTCCACGTGTGACTGACTGTTGTCACTCCAGCGGTACACCTCGGGCTGCTGGTCCTGTTCCGTCTGCAGCTGTCCCAGCGAATGGGTCATGGCCGTCACGTGCATCAGGGTGACGCCGGGCTTGAGCTTGGCATTGAGCATCACCGTGCTGTCAACGTAGCCGACCGGGCGGGCTGCGGCGCGCTTGAGCACCTGCATCATGCGGTTGAAATGCAGCAGCAGCCACATGACCAGGGCCGTGACAACGATGAGCACCCCCTGCCAGCCGAATCGATACCACGCAAAGGCGATGGCAGCCACGCCAGCCAGGGGAATTGCGATGCGAAGAAACAGGTGTTGCATGGGCGCTGGACTGGATGGGCGCACCGGCATCGATGCCGACGGCGATGGCGCGAACCTTGGCAGGCGAGGTGCGCGGCCATACACGGGAAGATGTGCTGCATTCTAATGAGCGCCCCCAGTGCGGGCTTTGCCAGGCCCCCAAGGGGATGCGAGGAAACTTGGAGCGGCCCGGCGTTTCCTGGTGAGGTCACGCGCCCACACGGTACCAGCGGGCAGCCGAGCGGCAGGCTTCAGGTCAGGCCGCGGACGGTCTCCATCGCCTGTTCGACCCGGTCGACCCCGTGGATGGCCAGTCCCTCGATCGGCTTTTTCGGCAGGTTGGCCTTGGGCACGACAGCCACGCTGAAACCGAGTTTGGCCGCCTCGCGCAAGCGCTCCTGGCCGCGCGGAGCCGGCCGCACTTCGCCGGCCAGGCCGACCTCGCCGAACGCAAAGAACCCCTTGGGTAGCGCCTTTCCACGC
>CAZADK010000395.1:4496-4734 GCA_964483855.1 uncultured Rhodoferax sp. | reverse complement strand
GTGAAGATGTGGTTGTGATGCTCTCGTTTGCCGTGGGCCCCTTCGGTCTTGCCGGCCAGGTCTTCGCGCAATACCGGCGCGTCGGGCGCCAGGGCGGCATAGGGGTCGAGCACCACGGGCAGTTCTTCGTATTCCACTTCTACCGCTTCCACGGCATCGGCGGCGATGTAGCGGTCGTCGGCGATCACGATGGCGGTGATGTCGTTGCCCACGAACCGGACCTCGACCGACACGTTGC
>CAZADK010000395.1:0-4486 GCA_964483855.1 uncultured Rhodoferax sp. | reverse complement strand
GCATCTGGAAGTGCACTTTCTCGTCGGCGAGCACGGCGGCGACGTCGCCGGCCAGCGTGGGCATCCAGTGGAGCTTGAGGGGCTTGAGGTCGTCAGCCGTCAGCACCGCGTGCACGCCGGGGATGGCGAGTGCGGCTTCCTTGTTGATCCTCTTGATGCGGGCATGGGCCACGGGCGCGCGCACGATGTCCATGTGTAGCATGCCGGCCATCTTGATGTCGTCGACATAGTTGCCCTTGCCCTGGATGAAACGGGCGTCTTCCTTGCGCAGGCGCGAGGCGCCCATGCCAGCCAGGGCGATCTCACGGGCTTCGGCGGTTTGTACCGGTGCGTTCATGTGTGGTTCTCCGATGGATGGGGCTTCAGGCCGAAACGGGTTCTTGCAATTTTTTAGCCGCGTACTGCACCGCCTTGACGATGTTCTGGTAGCCGGTGCAGCGGCACAGGTTGCCGGCCATGCCGTGGCGGATCTCGTCTTCGCTCGGGTTGGGGTTCTCCTGCAAAAAGCGGTAGGCGCGCATCAACATGCCGGGAGTGCAGAAGCCGCACTGCAGACCATGTTCCTTGTAAAAGCATTCCTGCACAGCGTGCAGCACGCCCTTGCTGGCCAGGCCTTCAACGGTCAGTACCTCGGAGCCGTCGCACTGCACCGCGAGGTGGGTGCACGACTTGACGGACTGGCCGTCGATGTCGACCGTGCAGGCGCCGCAGTGGCTGGTCTCGCAGCCGATATGCGCGCCGGTGAGGTTGAGTTCCTCGCGCAGAAAGTGAATCAGCAACGTGCGCGGCTCAACGGCCTTTTCCTCGGTGCGACCGTTGACTTTGACTGTGATCAGTATTTTGCTCATGGGTTTTCTCCAGCGATGGGTTGGGCTGCGACGGGGTCAGGCGCAACGCGCCCAGGCCTTGGACAGCGCGCGTTTGACCATTTCGCCAGCCATGGCGGTCTTGTATTCGATGTCACCGCGCAGGTCTTCGGCCGGGTCGCAGATCGCAGTGGCCGCGTCGGCGGCGGCTTGCAACGTGGCGGCGCTCAGTGGTTGGTTCAGCAGTGACGTCTCGGCGGCATTGGCGCGCAGTGCGGCTGGCGCCACGTTGGTCAGCGCAATGCGAACATGGCTGATCGTGTCGCCATTTCTGCGCATCACCACCGCACATCCGGCGGTCGCCCAGTCGCCTGTCTTGCGCTTGAGCTTTTCGTAGGCCCAGCCCGTGCCCTTGGCAAACGCCGGCACATGGATTTCGCACATCACTTCGTCTTCTTCCAGCAGCGTCATGTACGTGCCGAGGAAAAAACCATCGGCGGCGACTGTGCGGCGCCCTTTCGGACCTTCAAGAACAAACGAGGCTTCAACGGCGATGGCCAGGGCCGGGTGGTCGTTGCCCGGATCGCCGTGTGCGATGTCCCCGCCAATGGTGCCACGGTTGCGCACCTGCGGATCGGCAATCATCTTGGCAGCGTCTGCCAGCAGTGGCACCCTGGCCTGAATGATGGAAGATTTGATCAGTTCATTCTCGGATGTCATTGCGCCGATCACTACGGTGTCACCGGCCTCCTTGATGCCGCGCAACTCCGGGATACGGTTGATGTCGATCAGATGCTCAGGCTGGGCAAAACGCAGCTTCATCATCGGCAACAGGCTGTGACCGCCGGCCAACAACTTGGCGTCCGGCCCTAGTTTGCCCAGCAGGGCCACGGCTTCACCCACGGAGCGTGGGGCGTGGTACTCGAAACGCGGTGGAATCATGCATGTCTCCTTTGGATGGAAAAGCCGGCCACAACATGATCCTTGTTATTGATCCTTGTCATGGATCAATCAGTCTATTCGCTAATGATGGCCGCACACAGGCGTGGGGAATATCGACCGACCATCACCAGTGGTCGCGTTTTCCGCACGAATTGCACGATGCGTGCACGAATCGCTTGGATCACTTTATTGGATGTACGCAATCAGGGTAAGTACGGGGATGCACCCGCGTCGACGTTAATGGTGAACCAGTTGACCCAGGGATTTACGCAGGCTGCTTGCTTGCGCCCGGGAAACCGGAATCGGCGCCTTGGGCTTTCCGGTCAGCACAATCAACGTCTTGCTGCCGTCTCGCTCCAATGAGGCGACCGCCCGCAGGTTGACGATAAAACAGCGGTGCACCCGCATGAACTGCGCCGGATCCAGCCGCGACTGGAGGTCCCCGATGCTGAGGTTGCAGAAGTGGTAACCATCCCGCGTGAGTACGCGGGTGTAATGCGCCTGCGACTCGAGGCTCAGTACATCGTGCGTGTCGATAAATGCGACCTTGTGCTGCGCCACCATCGGAATGCGGTTCAGGCGCAGGCCGGGGACCGGCGCACCCATCGCCGCCGGAGGTGTTTCCTGGCTCACGATCTGGGTCACGTCGTAGAAGACCAGCACAAAGCCGGTGGTCTGGTTCAGATGATCACCGAGCCGCGTCACCTTGATCAGCAAGACCTGTTCCGGGATGTTGATGATCATGGTCATCGGCACCGCATTCGCCCCTGGGCAGCTGGAGGCCTGGTCCAGAAGAAAGTCGACCTTGGCCTTGGAGCGTTCCGGATGGAACGACGCCACGAGCTTGTCAAATGGCTGCTTCTCTCCCACTGGCAGCACCTTGCGGGCGAAATCGTTCATGGCGATAACCTTGCGCTGCGCGTCCAGGTGGATCACACCCACCTCGAACTTTTCGAACACGTACAGGGGCGAAGTGATCGCGGCCTGGGTTTGCATCGGCGGTCTCCTGGTCAGTCTGACAAGTGCTGGCTGGCGCGAAGGGTAACGCAACGCGACCATTGCCACCAGGTGACGGCTATTTTCGGGTGATGTCGGGCGCCGCATACGCTGCAAAGGCGGCTATCCACGACGACGACTCGAAGGTTCGCAAATGCCGCCTTAGAGCTTTGCACGGCCGATAAACGCCGCTACCGTGGCGACTTGGCTCGACCAGCGGCCGTCATGAGCGCACCGGCACCGTCTCCAGCAAGGAGAAGGCATGGGCGCTGGCGGGCGCACTCTGGTAGCGCTGCAACGGATCGGCCTGGCCGTCTGGCGCAGCAAATGGAATGCAGTTGATGAACAGCGAGAACAGCTCCGCCTGCGAGCCGATGTCGAGTTTGCGGTGAATGTTCTTGCGGTGGTTCTTGATGGTGCCTTCGGAAGTGTGCAGGCGCTGCGCCGTCAATGCCGATGAGTAACCGCTGATCATGTAAAACAGCACCTGGCGCTCACGTTGTGTCAATAACGAACGGGCGAAGTTGTCGATCGTGTTTTGCACCTTGCGGTGGGTCAATGTGTCGGTGTCCCGGCGCAACGCGGCGGATGTCAACTCATGGTGTTTGGCGGCGGCGGAAAAGATGACTGGCAACAACTGGTTGATGGCGAGCAGGTCACTGTTCTGGAACTTCGCATTGCGGATACTGCGTTCAATAAAGATGTTCAGCGCGCTGTCTGCGTCGATGCGCCACAACAGTTCGATCGAGTCCGACAAGCCGATCTGGCTGTAGAAGACCCGGTAGTACTCGCTATCAAAAAAGTCGTCTGGCGCGATGTCGCGCAGCCAATGCACACCGCTCGGGCAACCGGCGGCAAACAACTGGTAATGCGGATCCAGCACGTAGGGGCCCGACACATAGGCATCTTCCGGCAACGCGCGTTCCTGCGCATTGAAGCGATGCACGATGCGTCGTGGGCGCTGGGCTCGGTGGTACACCATGGCACCACCCGAATCGACTGCGCACACAGTACCCAGCAAGTTGAGCACCGACTCAAACCAATCCGGGGTACCGATGGCAGTCGTCATGCGTGCCAGTGCACCCACCAACACGGAGCCCAAAGGCAGGCACATCTCGATCTGATTCGTGTTGGGCATGGCCGCTAGCGTAACAGTCGAACGGTTGCTGGCGTGTGCTTGGTGCGGTGATAGCCATTCTTTCTGCCTCCAATCGGGAATGGATTTTTCAAACGTGATGTTGCGCCGTTTCCCGCCGCAGGGTCGCCAAAGACCCCATGCACGATGCTCCAAATTCCTGACCCCAATTTTGGGGCTATGCAGGCCCCCAGTGGCGACCAACAATTGCCTGCACTGTCAGCGATGCCGAGGCGTTCGGCGTGGCCTGCGCGGTGAGCCGTCAACCATGCAGTGTGCCGCGGCCTGATTCGCTGCAACCCATCCCGCCCAGTCGATCAGCGCCCGCGTTCCCACAACTGCGTGCCCGCTTTGAACTGGCTCCAAGCGAACCAGAACGCCTGGTGGCTGGGCACTTCGACATCGCCGACATAGGCGCGCAGGCCACCGCCATCTGCGCGCAGGGTCACGCCTGCGCGGCTGACCTTTTCGCCGGCCTTCAACGCCAGTAGTGCGGCAGCGCGCGGAAAGGCAATGGCCGTGCCGTCAGAGGCCGTCACGCCCAACACGACCTCGTGCACGCCCAGCCTCGGATCGACGTCACCGACCGGGAAGATCGGGCCCTTGG
>CAZADK010000394.1:0-4738 GCA_964483855.1 uncultured Rhodoferax sp. | reverse complement strand
CCCTTGGGCGGTGTCTCTTCGAAATCGGTGCGTTCAATCCACACCTCGGCGCCCATCTTGAAGCTGCGTCGCCCCATCTCGGCCCGGTGCGGGTGCACCGGCGCGCTGCATTCGTCCAGCATGGAGTCCCCGCTCAGCGCGGTGCCCATGACGTCGTCCCAGTTGGTGATGACAAGCTTGACCGGATCGAGCACCGCCATCGCCCGTGGTGCAACTTCTTCGAGTGTCTCCCGCAGGCAGCCTTCAAGCACGCTGTAGTCGGTCCAGCCACCGGCCTTGCTGGTGCCGGCCCGTTCGGCCAGCATGCGGATGCTCTCGGGTGTGTAGCCGCGCCGGCGCAGGCCGACCAGCGTCGGCATCCGCGGGTCGTCCCATCCGCTGACCTTGTGGTCGTAGACCAGCGCGGCCAGCTTGCGCTTGCTGGTGATCACGTAGGTCAGGTTCAGGCGCGCGAATTCATGTTGCCGCGGCGGTGGTGCCTGCAGCAGGCCGCCTTCGATCAGCCGTGCCAGCAGCCAGTCGTACCAGGGGCGCTGGTCCTCGAACTCCAGCGTGCAGATGCTGTGGGTGATCTGCTCGAGCGCATCTTCGATGGGGTGGGCGTACGCGTACATCGGGTAGATGCACCATTTGTCGCCGGTGTTGTGGTGTGCGGCGCGCCGGATCCGGTAGATCGTCGGGTCGCGCAGATTGATGTTGGGGCTGGCCATGTCGACCTTGGCCCGCAGCACCATGCTGCCGTCCAGGTGCTTGGCATCGCGCATCTCGCGAAACCGCGCCAGATTCTCCTGCGCAGAGCGGCCACGAAACAGGCTGTTCACGCCCGGACGCGAGAAATCACCCCGGTTTGCGCGGATTTCCTCGGCGCTTTGCTCATCCACATAGGCGTGTCCGGCGTCGATCAGATATTCGGCAGCCCGGTACATGAAATCGAAATAGTCGCTGGCGTGGTAGAGGTGGTTGCAGCCATGTGCCTGCCAGTCGAAACCGAGCCAGCGCACGGTATCGACAATGGCATCGACGAATTCCTTGTCCTCTTTTTCGGGGTTGGTGTCGTCGAATCGCAGGTGGCAGACACCACCGTATTCCTGTGCCAGGCCGAAATTGAGGCAGATGCTCTTGGCGTGTCCGATGTGCAGGTAGCCGTTGGGTTCGGGCGGAAAACGGGTGCGGATGCGGGCCGGATCGGGCACTCCGGCCGCGTGGTGGGCCCCATCGCCCGGGCTGCCACCCCAGCGGCGCGACGCGTTGACGCCAGTGGCGAGGTCTGACTCGATGATCTGTCGCAGAAAATTGCTGGGTTTGGGAGAGGGCGTGCTCATGCAAGGGATTTTAGGCGCCGCCCGCTCAGGGCGCGGCCTGGCAGCACCATCCGCGCTGGCGCTTCCTTGCGTCAGGCAATTCTCGTTGCAGCCCCCGTGTCATTGGCGGGGTGCCCCCCGTCGTGATCGAACCGGTCTGCGCCTGCCGGCCGGCAACGCGGGCCGATTGACGTGGCAAGTTACCGCCGGCAAACCCCGAAATTGAACACCGTGTTGGACAGGCTGGGATCGCGGTCGAGAACCAATGGGGTACTGACCAGCCGGATTGGTGCCAGCGACTGGCCGGCGTAGGCCGATTCACCGGCGTCCAGCGCCAACACCCGGCCCGATTGCTCGATGACGACCTTGCCATCGCGCACCAGCAGGTACAAGCCTGGCGCGTTGTCGGCAGGCGTAGCCGAACCGAACAAGTCCTGCACGTTGACATCGACCTTTTCCGGCTCGGGGGTACCGATGGTGTTGAAAAAGCCCGGTGTAGCCTGCAGCTGGCGCACGGATCCTTGCGGCCCCGGTACCACGCCGGTCTGGCCGGGCGCAATCACGATCTCGTTGCCATCGTTCGACGCGAGCGTGATGCGGCCTTCGCGGCTCGTCGCAAACAGCGATTGGTCACAGGCAGCATCGGTGACATCGGCGGGCGGCGGATCGTCGCTGGTCTCGGCCTTGCCGCAGCTGATGTCGAACACCGTGCCGCGCACGCCGATCGTTGCCGTGGTGGTCTGGAATTTCACCCGCTCCGGCGCGGTCTTGGCGATCAGGCCGGTTGCAACGCGCAGGCCGCCGCTGAACAGACGGAACAAGAGACCGCTGCGCTCAGGCTCCTTGGGCTCGTAGGTGTATTGCGCCAGCGCCAGCCGTGTGCCGCTGTTCAGCGTGACCCGGGTGTCATCGCGAAAGGCCAGCACGGCCGAACTGCCACTGGTGGTGCTGACGCGATCGGTCGCATACAGGGCCGCACCCTGCACAATCTCCACCGGGCGCGCGTCGCGCTCCACCGTGACGGTGCCTTGCGCCTGGACCAGGCGGGCCACCACCGGTGCGCTGCTGTTGGTCCGCGAGCTGCGGGTGATGGAGCTTGTGTCGGCCTGACAGTCGCCCTCGCACAGGCGTGCCGTGTAGTCGGTGCCGCGAATGCCGATGGTCGCGGTGCTGGTGTTCAACCGGTAGGCGTTGACATTGCCGCGTTTGCCGATCTCGCCGGTCAGCGCGCGCAACCCGCCCCGCAGCAGGCTCAGGAACAGGTTGTCCTGCTCTGGCGCGTCGCGATCGTATTTGTAGGCCTGCACCGTGATGCGCGAATCCGGCCGCACGGCTGTTTCGCCACCGTCGGTGAAACGCAGGCGAACCGTGCTGTTGCGCGTGGTGGACAAGGTGTCACCCACGGCCAGATCGGAGCCACGCGCCAGAATGCCCTGACGGCCATCGGCGCGCGTCACATAGACAGTGCCGTCGACGGCCATGGCTTTGGCCACCGTCGCAGGGGTCTGCGCATCGATCGGCATTGACAGACCTAGCAGGCCAGCGGCCAGGCTGGCCGCCACCAGAGAGACCGGGCGGGCGTTCATCTGCAGCCTTCCATTTCTATTTCGCGCGCGTCATCCGGTTCGATCGGATCGACGCCATGGATCAATACAACTGCATCGTCGGGTGCGATCACCCGTTCCAGCGCAATGGAAATCGGATTTGACGAGAAGTCGGACATGAAGTTGGCAAACGCGGTCATGACGTCCGCCGCAGCCGAAACGGTCAGCGCAGTCGGACCGGACGAGAAGGTGAAGGAGCGCACACCAGACGGCAAATTGACCTGCGAGAAGGCCCCGGTCGAAGACGCAAACTGCATCACCGCAAAGTTGGCGCCCGGCGGGGGAACAAAACCGCCGGGAGTGGTGATGTTCAATGTGCCTGCCAGGCTGGCGTTGCCCAGCACATGGACGAAATCGTAGTCTGCTCCCGGTACCAGGCCTGCGATTTCGAAGTTCAGCACGCTGGCTGGATCCAGCGAAAGGTTGCCGGTGATCGTGATGGCCCCCGGAGACGCACCCGGCGCGAAGTTGGCTGCGCCCACGATCATGTTGCCGTCAATCATGCCACTGCCCATGATGGTGCCTGCCTGAATGTTCACGTCACCTTGCAGGTTGCCGCCGGCAAGGACGATGCTGCCGCCCGCGTTTTGCAGCAAGCCGGCGCCGAAGACCGAGTTGCCTGCCTGGGCCACGATGGTGCCGGTGCTGGTGAGCATTTGCGTAAACGTCAACCCGGAGCCCAGATTGATCGTGCCCTGGTTGTCGATGGCGTTGGTGATGGTCGAGTCGGCCAGGTTCAAGGTGCCGGTGTTGGTCAATACGCCGCTGTTGCTCCACGCCACCGCATTGCCAGCAGGCAGGCTCAGGCTGCCACCCGACATGCTCAGGCTGCCGCTTCCTGCAAAGGCGCCACCAGTCAGGCTGAAGGCACCAGCCACGTCCAGTGAGCCGTTGTTGGTCAGGGTGCCGCCATACAGGTTGAGCGCGACGCCTGCTGGCAAGACGGTGTTGCCGGTCAGCGTCAGGCTGCCCGACTGCAGGGTCAGCGACCCATCGGGTAGCACGAGATTGTTGAAGGCAAAGTTCAGGCCGTCGATGACCCGGTCGCCGGTACCGGCAAACAGGAATGTGCCGCCTTGCGAGAAACCAAGGGTTCCCAAGCCGCCAATGGTTCCGTCCTGCCAGCTGAACTGGCCCGCCGAGTTGCTCATGTCCAGCGTTGCCAGCGCAGGAATGTTCATCACGCCGCCGAGTTGCTGCGCCTGCACACCGGCAACCGTCACGGTACCGCCGACGTTGAAGGTACCGTAGTTGAACAGGCTGCCGCCGATGGTCATGTCGGTCAGGTTGGCCGTGCCACCCACCCCATTGACGAAGTCGCCCGCAAACAGCAATGTGTTGCCGGTGCTGGTGCGGTTGACGGTGCCCAGGTTGCTGATCTTGCCGCTGCCACCAAAGGCCAGGGCGTTGAGGTTGATGGTGGTGCCGGCCGCAAACTGCAGCCCGGAGTTGGTTCCGGTGACATTGAGCGTGCCGCCGCCGTCAAATGCGCCAGGGCCTGCGAACACCGCGCCGTCACCGAAGTTGTGTGTACCTCCCTGGAAATCGAGCGTCGCAGTGGCAGCCGTGGTGAAGCTGCCGTCGTGTACGCCACCGGCGGTCAGGATGAGAGAACCGGCATTCACGTTCACCGCGCCCTGGTTGTTGAGCGTGTTGGCCAGCGTGAAGACGCCTGGCCCGGTCTTGGATACGGTGCCGGTCACGTTGATCGGCCCACTGCCGCTGAGTGAGCCGGCCGCAAGTCCGAGGGTGCCGGCCACCGACAGGCCGCTGCCGTAGGCTACCGATCCTCCGTTCACGTTTAGTGCCGCGCCGCTGGCGACACTCGCGCCC
>CAZADK010000393.1:0-4749 GCA_964483855.1 uncultured Rhodoferax sp. | reverse complement strand
CAACATATGCAGGTCCAGCCGGTCGACCCGGATCGCACCGACGATGCCGAAATAGCTCGAATTGCCATAAACCGAGACCGACATCAGGCCGCCCAGCACGATCGCCGCCATGATCAGGCCGTTGCTGCGCTGTTCGGGACGGCGAGAGAGCTCCTCGATCGCGAACATGATGCCGCCCAGCGGCGTGTTGAATGCGGCCGCGATGCCGGCTGCGCCACCAGCGATCAACAGGCCATGGTCGGACACCACGCCGCGTTTGGGCAGCCAGCGGCGGCAACTGTGCATGACCCCGGCCCCGATCTGCACCGACGGCCCCTCGCGCCCCAGCGAAAGGCCGGCCAGCATGCCCAGGGCCGTCAACACCATCTTGGAGCCGGTGAGCCAGGTCGAGACGAAGAAATGCCGCATCGGCGCGTGCACCTCCGGCGCCAGCGCCGCCATCACCTGCGGAATGCCAGAGCCTGCGGCACCTGGCGCGAAGCGGCGCGTCAGCCAGACGATCACGGCGGTCAAGACCGGTGTCCACAACAGCGGCGACCACCAGTACGCCTGCTGGATATTGCGGAATTGCTCGAACGCAAACTCGCACATCCAGGTGAAGACCACCACGGTCAAGCCGGCCATGCTGGCAAAGGCCAGCACCACCGCACGGGCCGTCCACAGGCGCAAGTCATACAGCTCCCCCTGCAACGACCGGAAGAAATGGGGATGTTGTTTCGGCTCTGACATGGGTGGCGGTCAGTCCTCGGACTGTCGAACGACTGTAACGCATGTGACCGGAATGCAACGCGCCCGAGGCCGCAACAGCGTGTGTGAAGGCAGCATCCCACGGCTGCGCTGCACTGGCCTGGATCGACGAATCGGGGACAATCACCGCTGCCATTCCATGCCACACTGGTGCCACTGCGCAACCAGACACCAGCTGCATGCCCGATCGATCCAACCACCATCAAGCCCCGTTCGACGCCACCTCGGCACTGCGCCAGCGACTGCCCGGTTTCCAGCCACGGGTCGCGCTGGTGCTGGGTTCAGGCCTGGGTGAACTGGCCGACCGGATCGCCGACCCGGTGACCATCGCCTACCGCGACCTGCCGGGTTTCCCGGTATCCACGGTGCAAGGCCATGCCGGCGAACTGCTGTGTGGGCACCTGGGCGGCGTCGCTGTGATGTGCATGAAGGGCCGCAGCCATTTCTACGAAGGCAAGGGCGCGGACGTGATGACGTCCGCGATCCGGACCTTCAAGCTGATCGGCTGCACCTCCATCGTGTTGACCTGCGCGGCCGGGTCACTGCGTGCCCAGGCCGGCCCCGGCAGCCTGGTGGCTTTGACCGACCACATCAACCTGTTGCCGGGCAATCCGCTGATCGGTGTCAACGACGAGCGTTTCGGCCCGCGTTTCATCAGCATGGCCAACGCTTACGACGCCAGCCTGCGCCAGATGCTGCGCCAATCGGCCCAGGCGCTGGGCATCGCCTGGCATGAAGGTGTGTACCTGGCTTGCAGCGGCCCCAGCTTCGAGACACCGGCCGAGATCCGGATGATGCGCACGCTGGGCGCCGACCTGGTGGGCATGTCGACCGTGCCCGAGGTCATCTCGGCGCGCCATTGCGGCCTGTTGGTGCTGGCGATCGCCACCGTCACCAACCTGGCCGAAGGCATGTCCGATGTGCCGTTGTCGCATGAACAGACACTGCACTACGCGGGCGTCGGCGCCCAGGACCTGATGCGGCTGGTCCCGGCCTACCTCGAGCGGCTCGCCGCCGCCGGCTGAAGCACCATGCCCCGTGGGCCCTGCTGCACGGAATCCCCCCTCCTGAACCGCATGACATGAACGCCATTGCCCGCAACACCGGCCTGCCGCTGGACCTGTCCCTGATCGAATCGGTGCGCGTGAACGCCAACGCGGTGAGCCGGCGCGTGCAGTCGCTGGCCGCCCGACGTTCGCAAAAGAAGCACTACCAGGCCGCCTGGCTGGTGCGCGCGATCCAGTGCATGGACCTGACGACCTTGTCGGGCGACGACACGCCGGCGCGGGTCGCACGCCTGTGCGCCAAGGCGCGCCAGCCGCTGCGCGCAGACCTGATGGCCGCGCTCGGGCTCGAGCGTCTGCACACCGGCGCGGTCTGCGTCTACCATGAGATGGTGGCACCGGCGGTGCATGCGCTGCACGGCCACGCCATCCCGGTGGCTGCGGTGTCCACCGGATTTCCAGCAGGCCTGACCAGCATGGAAACCCGGTTGCGCGAGATCGAGCTTTCGGTGCAGGCCGGCGCACGCGAGATCGACATCGTGATCGGGCGGCGCCATGTGCTGACCCGTGACTGGGCAGCGCTGTATGCCGAGATGCAGGCCTTTCGCGCTGCCTGCGGCGACGCCCATGTGAAGGCGATCCTGGCCACCGGCGAGCTGCAGACACTGGACAACGTGGCCCGTGCCTCCTGGGTCTGCATGCTGGCCGGCGCCGATTTCATCAAGACCTCCACCGGCAAGGAAGGCGTCAACGCCACGCCCGAGGTCTCGCTGGTGATGGTGCGTGCGATCCGAGACTATCTGGCGCTCAGCAGCTTCAAGGTCGGCTACAAACCTGCCGGCGGCATCTCCAGTGCCAAGGCGGCACTCCAATACCTCACGCTGATGAAGGAGGAACTCGGCGACGAATGGCTGCAGCCCGAGTTGTTCCGCTTCGGCGCCTCGAGTCTGCTGACCGACGTCGAACGCCAACTCGAGCATTTCGTCACCGGCCGTTATTCCGCGGCCCACCGGCACGCGATGCCCTGAAAGCCCTTTCCGTGCCCACCACCATGCCCACCATCGCAGACATCCTCGCCACCATGGACTACGGCCCGTCTCCCGAATCCCCCGAAACCGCCCTGGCCTGGCTGGCCAGCCAGAAAAACCGGTTCGGCCTGTTCATCGACGGCCGCTGGGTGGCGGCGAAGGAACGGTTCGAGACCCACAATCCGGCCACTGGCCAACTGCTGGCCCAGGTCGCCCAGGCCGGCAACAAGGACGTGGACGCGGCCGTGGCCGCCGCGGCCGCCGCGCTCAAGCCCTGGCAGGCGCTTGGTGGCCATGGCCGTGCCCGCCACCTGTACGCGCTGGCGCGCGCCCTGCAAAAACACAGCCGGCTGTTCGCGGTGCTCGAGTGCCTGGACAACGGCAAGCCGATCCGCGAGACACGCGACATCGACATTCCGCTGGCGATCCGTCACTTCTACCACCACGCCGGGTGGGCCCAGTTGCTCGACACCGAGTTGGCGGCCTACCGCGCGATCGGCGTGGTCGGCCAGATCGTGCCGTGGAACTTCCCGCTGCTGATGCTGGCCTGGAAGATCGCGCCCGCGCTGGCCTGCGGCAATACCGTCGTGTTCAAGCCGGCTGAGTTCAC
Source organism: uncultured Rhodoferax sp. (assembly GCA_964483855.1). GTDB lineage: Bacteria > Pseudomonadota > Gammaproteobacteria > Burkholderiales > Burkholderiaceae_C > CAISIP01. The sequence goes on along the minus strand of CAZADK010000393.1, from coordinate 1,360 downwards.
GCCCTTGAGTGCGCTGCTGTTCGCGCATGTCTGCACCGAAGTCGCACTGCCGCCCGGCGTCGTCAACATCATTACCGGCGACGGACGCACCGGCCAGGCCGTCGTCAACCATCCGGGCATCGGCAAGATCGCATTCACCGGCTCGACCGACGTCGGACGCCAGATCCGCCAGGCCACTGCCGGCAGCGGCAAGAAGCTCAGCCTGGAGCTCGGCGGCAAGTCGCCCAACATCGTGTTCGCCGACGCCGACCTCGACAGCGCCGTCGAGGGTGTCGTCGACAGCATCTGGTTCAACCAGGGCCAGGTCTGCTGCGCCGGCTCGCGGCTGCTGGTGCAGGAAGGCGTGCAGCCGCGTTTTCTCGAGAAGCTGCGTGCGCGCATGAAGACGATCCGCGTTGGCGACCCGCTGGACAAGTCGACCGACATGGGTGCGTTGGTCGACGCCAGCCAGCAGCAGCGGGTTGCGCGTTATGTGGCGCTGGCCCGCGACGACGGCGCCACCGTGTGGCAGTCCGACGCCCCGTTGCCCTCGTCTGGCTGCTACTACCCGCCCACGCTGATCTCCGACGTCGGAACTGCCAGTGCCGTGGTGCAGGAGGAGATCTTCGGCCCGGTGCTGGTTGTCCTGCCTTTTCGCACACCGGCCGAGGCGGTGGAGCTGGCCAACAACACGGTCTACGGCCTGGCGGCCAGCATCTGGAGCGAGTCGATCAGCCTGGCGCTGGACGTGGCGCCGCGACTCAAGGCCGGTGTGGTATGGATCAACACGACGAATCAGTTCGATGCCAGCTGTGGTTTCGGCGGTTACCGCGAGTCCGGCTTCGGTCGCGAGGGTGGACGCGAAGGCCTGCTCGAATATCTGGTCGCACGCGACGACGATGCCCGGCCAGCGCGGCCGCGGCAGCGGCTCAAGGCTGGCCGGCTGCTCGCCTTGGCGCCAGCGATCGACCGCACCGCCAAGCTCTACATCGGCGGCAAGCAGGTGCGGCCGGACGGTGGCTACAGCCGTACGCTGAGTCTGAACGGCCACCCGGTGGCGGTCATGCCCGAAGGTAACCGCAAGGACGTGCGCAACGCGGTCGAGGCCGCGCGCAAGGCTGCGGGCTGGGAACGCAGCGCTGCCCATGCCCGGGCCCAGGTGCTCTATTTCCTGGCCGAGAACCTGCAGGCGCAACGCGAGCGTTTTGTGCAGACACTGTCGCTGCTGCAAACCGCGCAGCAGGCCGCGCAGGAATTCGACGCCGCCATCGAGACCTTGTTTTATTACGCCGCCTGGGCCGACAAGTTCGACGGCCAGGTGCACCAGCCGCCGATGCACGGCATCGTCACCGCGCTGCACGAGCCGCTGGGCGTGATCGGC
>CAZADK010000392.1:1527-4761 GCA_964483855.1 uncultured Rhodoferax sp. | reverse complement strand
GCGCTGGCGCAAACAGGCAGGCAGAAGGCATGGCGCTGCCGAAAACCTCCAGGGAACCCTTGAGCGAACGGGTATCGGCGATGACGCGGATATCGCCCTTTTGCTCCAGCATCGTGATCACCGGCTCCATGTGCACGATCGCATCCGCTCCACCGGAACGAACGGCCTGCAAGGCCGCGCCAATGCCGCCGGCCTCGACCAGCTGCACATCTTGCAGCGTCAATCCGGAGCGCGCCAGCACCAGTGCCGCAACCAGTTGCGCCGATGAACCGGGAGCCGCCAGTGCGATCTTGCGGCCCTTCAGATCGGCCACGCTCTTCATGGCCGGCATGGACCGGGTCGAGACGCCGAACGCGATCTGGGGAGCCCTTGCAATCAGGACGAAGGCCTGCAGGAGGTGTTTGCGCGCCACCGGGTCGAACAGGCTTTCGAACGGTCCGCAGGCGACATCGGCTGCGCCCTCCATCACCGCCTGTTGCGCCCGCTGTCCGTTGCCCAGGTCGAGGATCTCGATGTCAAGTCCCTCGGCCGCAAAGTAGTTCAGTCGCTCGGCAATGGTCAGTGGCAGGTACTGCAGCGACGCTTTCGCACCGACCGCAATGACCAGCCGACTTTTTTCGAGTCTGATGGGCGACTGTGCACCGGCCAGGCGCAAGCCGAGCGCAGACACCACTGCACCCAACACGATCGACCGCCGAACACTGCGCTGATAAGACACACCCGGATCCTTGACATTCATCGTTTCGCCAAGGCTAACAAAGGTGGGGCAAGGCCGCATCGGGAACTTCCCGAACGGGTTACTACGTAGGGGAATACACCGCGCGATACAAGCGCGGCGGTACCTCAAGGCGTGCGAGGCAATCGATTGGGCGCCCCGGCCCGTAGGGCATGACCGCGCGACTGGCCGTGGCCCGGAGCGCCAGGCGCCGGTTGCGGCGCCCTTGCGCGGGCTCAAGCGATTGCCTCTTGCGCTTTCAGGCCTTGCCGGCGAACAGGATCGCGATGTTGACCGCCAGCGCAAAGGTCCACACTACCGTGCGCAGGGCCGCGACATCAGCCACGTAAAGGCCGATATAGAGCACCCGCAGCAGCACGAATATCGCCGCCAGAAGATCGACACGGGCCGGATCGGCACCCAGCTGCAACGCGAGCACGACGGCCCCGATGAAGAACGGCAGTGCCTCGAAGCTGTTGGCCTGTGCGGCGTTGGCGCGTGCGCGCCAGGCTGTCTGGCGCGCCAGCCAGCCCCGCGGATCGGAATTGTCAAACCCGCCTTCGCTGCGGCGTTTTCCGAAGCTGCCGAACTTGGCGATGCCGGCACACACGATCGGCAACAGGCTGGCGACCAGGACACACCAGTGGGCAAGACTCAATTCCATGGGATGACTCCGCGCGATGTGCCAGACGCGCGCTAGCGCCGGTCGACCAGGGCATGGGCGATGGTGCCCAAATCGACGTATTCGAGTTCACTGCCCACTGGCACGCCGCGCGCCAGCCGCGTGACGCGCTGTCCGCGTGACCGCAAGCCTTCGCTTATCACATGGGCTGTCGCCTCGCCTTCAGCGGTGAAATTGGTCGCCAGGATGACCTCTTCGACGATGCCGTCGGCGCAGCGCTCGAACAGCTTGCCCAGCCCGATGTCACGCGGGCCGATGCCGTCGAGCGGGTTGAGTTTGCCCATCAGCACGAAATACAGGCCACGGTAGGCGCCGGTACGCTCGACCGCGGACTGGTCGGCCGGCGTCTCCACCACGCACAGCCGTGTCGCATCCCGTCGCGGGTCCAGACAGGTATGGCACAACTGCGCCTGCGTGAAGGTATGGCAGCGCTCGCAATGGCGTACCGTATCGCAGGCTTGGGCCAACGCCACGGACAAGGTGCGTGCCCCGGTGCGATCATGTTGCAGCAGATGGTAGGCCATGCGCGATGCGGACTTCACGCCCACGCCCGGCAGGCGGCGCAAGGCCTGGATCAGGCCTTCGAGCGCGTTCGAGTCGGGCACTAGAACGGCAGCTTCATGCCGCCGGGCATGCCCGGCATGCCAGCCGTGAGCTTGCCCATCTTCTGGGCGCTGGTCTCCTCCGCCTTGCGCACCGCCGCATTGAACGCGGCGGCCACCAGGTCTTCGAGCATGTCCTTGTCATCGGCCAGCAGGCTGGGGTCGATCGTGACCCTGCGCACATCGTGCTTGCAGGTCATCACCACCTTGACCAGGCCCGCGCCGGACTCGCCGGTCACCTCGATGGTCGCGAGTTCGTCCTGCGCCTTCTTCATGTTGTCCTGCATCGCCTGGGCCTGCTTCATCAGGCCGGCGAGTTGTCCCTTGTTGAACATGGTGTCGTTCCTTTCGTTGTTTGCTTGAGATCGGACCGCCCTACGGCGCAAGCGTGGTGCGGTCTCGATCAGAGTGGTCTGATACTGCCAGGGACGATTTTCGCCCCAAAGTCTTTCATCATCGTCTGGACGAACGGATCGTCGAAGATCAGCTGTTCCGCGGCTAGCTGGCGCTCGGCCGCCGCTGCCGCCAGCCGACGCGCCGGACTGTCCGTGACACGCCCGATCTCCACCAGCAGCGTCACCGGATGGCCGGCCGCCTGCAAAGCCGCCGTGAGCCGCTCGCGGCTGCCCGCCTGCTGCAACGCCTCGCGCTCCACCTTCAGTATCCACTGGTCGGTGTCGCGTCCCACGAGTTGCGATTGCAAGGCCAACTCCCGCGCCAGCGCGGTGACAGCATGTTGCGCAACCAGTTGCGCGACCGTGTCGAACCAGAAGTTTCCTTCCTCTGTCGGCACCAGGGCCGGCGGCGCATGATCCGGCCTCACCGCGTCGTTGCGCGCATCGGCCTGTAACCGCACGGGCACTGCCACCACCTGATCGTCTGACATCGGCGGCGGCTCCAGACCGGTTCTTGCCAGCTGCCCGTCCTGCACGACCGACAGGCGCCGCCCCGGCGGTGCCAGCCGCTGCGGAGCGCCAGCCAACACGGATGGGCGCTCGGTGGCAACCGGCAGATCGGCCTGCACGAGCCGCGTGGGCGGCTCCATCTGCGTAGGCCGCGTGGGCGGCTCCATCTGCGTAGGCTGCGTGGACGGCTCCATCTGCGCGGGCCGCGTGGGCGGCTCCATCTGCGTAGGCTGCGTGGACGGCTCCATCTGCGCGGGCCGCGTGGGCGGCTCCAGCTGCGTAGGCTGCGTGGACGGCTCCATCTGCGCGGGCCGCGTGGGCGGCTCCAGC
>CAZADK010000392.1:0-1427 GCA_964483855.1 uncultured Rhodoferax sp. | reverse complement strand
TGCGCGGGCCGCGTGGGCGGCTCCATCTGCGTAGGCTGCGTGGACGGCTCCAGCTGCGCGGGCCGCGTGGGCGGCTGCAAGCCAGCGGGCTCCGGCACAGGCGACATAGCGGGCTGAGGTTCAGCGTCTGGCGCGCTCGCAACCGCTGCAGGCGAGGGAGCCACGGCAGGAGTCGATGGCGCAGCGGCCGTCTGCGCTTCAGTCAGAGTTTTTTTTTCCTGCACTGGCGCTCGCTGCGACGCCGGCTTGAAAGCCAACAGACGCAACAGCACCATCGTCAGCGCGGCGTACTCGTCCGGCGCCAGGCCGAGTTCGGTGCCGCCGTGCAGGCACATGCTGTATAGCAGCTGGGTTTCGTCGGCCGGCATCAGCGCAGCCAGGCGCGCCGCCTCAAGCGCCTCCGGGTCGGAGTCGTCCAACGCATCCGGCACGGCCTGGTACACCGCCATCTGCTGCAACACGGCGCCCATCTCCTCAAGCACTGAAGCGGGACTCAGGCCGTTGACGCGCAGCTGGTCCACCGTCTCGACCACGACCTTGCCGTCACCACCCGCCAAAGCCTCGATCAGCCGCAGCACATGGCTGCGGTCCACACTGCCCAGCATGTGCCGTACCGTGTGTTCCGACAGCCGACCAGCGCCGAACGCGATGGCCTGATCGGCCAGCGACAGTGCATCGCGCATCGACCCCCGCGCCGCACGCGACAGCAGCCGCAGCGACTGCGCGTCCACGGAAACCGACTCGGCCTCCAGTACCCGTGTCAGATGGTCACGTACCGTCTCGGGCGCCATCGGCCGCAGGTTGAACTGCAGGCAACGCGACAACACCGTGACCGGAACCTTCTGGGGATCGGTCGTCGCCAGCACGAACTTCAGATAGTCTGGCGGTTCTTCCAGCGTCTTGAGCATCGCATTGAATGCCGGCGTCGTCAGCATGTGCACTTCGTCGATCATGAAGACCTTGAAGCGGCCCTGCACCGGCTTGTATACCGCCTGCTCCAGCAGCGTCTGCACGTCGTCGATGCCGCGGTTGGACGCTGCGTCCAGCTCGGTGTAGTCGATGAACCGGCCCGCATCGATATCGCTGCAGGCCTGGCAGACGCCGCACGGCTTCGACGTGATGCCGCCGGCGCCATCGGCACCCAGGCAATTGAGCGACTTGGCCAGGATCCGGGACACCGTCGTCTTGCCCACGCCACGGGTACCGGTAAACAAGTAGGCATGGTGCAGGCGCTGCGAGTCCAGCGCGTTGGTCAAGGCCCGCACCACATGCTCTTGCCCCACCATCTCGCCGAAATGTTTCGGCCGGTATTTGCGGGCTAACACGAGATACGACATGGCCCGATTCTAGATGCCGACCGGCAGGCTGCCGTGCCGTGCGTGCGCCCCCAGCCCTGGCTTCGCCAGGCCCCCCGAGGGGGTACGAGG
>CAZADK010000391.1:0-4768 GCA_964483855.1 uncultured Rhodoferax sp. | reverse complement strand
GCGCATGTACATGCGCACCGGGTCGGTGGTACGGCCAAACTCGCTGTCCACGGTGGACAGTGCGGCTTCGGCTTCTTCTTCGGCTTCTTCTTCGGTGGTCGAACCGGTGGTGTTGTTGAGCAGCAGTGTCTCGGCGTCAGGTGTCTGCTCATAGACCGCCACGCCCATGTCGTTGAGCATCGAGATCACGACTTCCATGGTCTCGGCGTCAACCAGCTTGTCGGGCAGGTGATCGGAGATCTCGCCGTGCGTCAGGTAGCCGCGCGTCTTGCCGAGTTTGAGCAGGGCCTTGAGCTGCAACCGGCGCTTGGCCAGGTCTTCCTCGGACAGCACGGTCTCATCGAGACCGAATTCCTTCATCAAGGCGCGCTCCTTCGCCTTGCTGATCTTCATGCGCAGCGGCTTGACCTTCTCGGCGGGGCCGGAGGTGACCTCTTCCTGTTCTTCGGGCTCGTCCTCGACGATGTCTTCGGTGTCGCCATCGTCTTCGAGCAGGCTGCCCTTGGGCTTGGGCCCGCGCTTGGCGCCGATACGTGGCGCGGGCACGCCAGGCTTGGCCACGGCGGCAATGGGCGGGCGGCCCGCCTTCTTCTTGGCGTCCGGTTCGGCCGCCGCCGTGGTCTTGACGAGATCGGCCGCTGGCGTGGCAGCGGATTTCTTTTCCTTGGCGGTGGTCGGGGTTGCAGTCTTGGATACGGGCACTGGCGGGGCTTTCTTCAATGTCGTGGTGGCAGTCTTGGCTGTTGCTGCGGCTTTTGCCGGCGCCTTGGCGGCCGCTTTTGCGGCCACCTTGGGCTTACCGGCGGCAACACGTTTGTCAATGGGCGAAACAGACTTCGGCGGCTTTTGAGCAGGCATGAAACAACCTCAGGGCATCAAAAAAACAAAGAAGACCGGCGCCCGGACACGGCGCGCAGACGGTGATGGAGCAGACAAGGTCGGGCCCGGCAAGATGGGTGGGCGATCATTTGGTGTGCAGTCCTTGCGGTAGGTTGGCCGGTCGTGAACATCGTCATCGGTTGGCCGGGCCCGGAGGTGCTGCTGTCGCTCTTGCGCGGAAAACGGTGGATTATACCGTGACGACAGTCAGGCGGCGTGTTTTTCGCGACTTTTTGCCCCTGCGGGCAACCGGGTTGTCGGCGGGTGCGTCACGAACCCTGTGACGGCAGCGACTCGAGGGTGAGCCGGCGTGCCTGCAGTTCGCGGTATCGCGCCAACGCTGCCGGATCGTCGTGCGCCGCCTGGATGGCCAGCGTTTCCTGCGCCTTGAGCTGCTCGATCAACATGCGGCGCAACAGGTTGCGCAACTCTTCCACAGCGTCTTTCTGGTGGTCGATGCCGGCCAGATGCGGGTCGGCCATGACGCGCAGGGCGAGCTCCTCGCAACCATGCCCGCGCAGGCCCTCGCGCACCGCTCCCCAGGGTTGCGGGCCGTGTTCATGCATGGCGTGCTCGAGCCAGACGAACAGCGGCCCGTGCGGCGGCGGCAGGTCGCACAACACGGCATGGTCCTCGGCCGAAAACAGGTCCCAGGCGGCCATGTGGCCGAGCAGGACACGCGCCGCATGGTCGGCCCGGCTGGCAGGCAGCACGCGGCCTGACGGGCGAGGAGCAGACGGGGGCCGGCTCCAGCGTCCCGGGTTGCGCTGGGCGAAGTTGCCGCCGCGGTCGTCGCCTGCATGCTGCCGTGACTGCCTGGACGTTGCCGCGCCGGCGGGTGTCCACAACTCGGTGAGCTCGCGTGGTGGCAACTGCACCAGGGTCGCGATTTCGCCCAGCAACTGGCGCTTGAGCGCACCGTCGGGCAACTGGCTCCACAGCGGCCTGGCGTTGCTGGCCATCAGCGAGCGCCCCTCCGCAGTCAACAGGTCGCAGCCATCGCGCGCCGCATCGACCAGGAAACGGCTCAGCGGAACCGCATCCGCGATGCAGCGCGCAAATGCATCCTTGCCATGGGCCCGGATGAAGCTGTCGGGATCGTGTTCGGGCGGCAGGAACAGGAACTTCACATTGCGCACGTCGTTTGCGTGGGGCAAGGCCGCGTCCAGCGCCTTGCGCGCCGCACGCTGGCCGGCGGCATCACCGTCGAAGCTGAACACCACCGCGTCAGTGAAACGGAACAGCTTTTGCACATGGTCGGCGGTGCAGGCCGTGCCCAGCGTGGCCACGGCGTTCGGGAAACCCAGCTGCGCCAGTGCGACCACGTCCATGTAACCCTCGGTCACGAGCGCGAATCCCAGCTCGCGCAACGCCGTACGCGCCTCGAACAGGCCGTACAACTCACGGCCCTTGTGGAACACCGGTGTTTCCGGCGAGTTCAGGTACTTGGGCTTTTCGTCGCCGAGCACCCGGCCGCCGAAACCGACACATTCGCCCTTGACATTGCGGATCGGGAACATCAGCCGGTCGCGGAACCGGTCATATCGCTTCTCCTCGCCGCCGGCGTCGTCCTGCGCCAGGATCACGAGGCCACTCTCGACCAGTTGCGGCTCGTCGTAGCGGGGGAACACGCTGGCCAGGCTGCGCCAGCCCTGCGGGGCGTAGCCGAGTCCGAAGCGGCGCGCGATGTCACCGCTCAGGCCGCGTTTCTTGCAATAGTCGATGGCCCGGTTGGTGTCCTTGAGATGTCTGCGGTAGGCCTCGCCGGCTTGTTCGAGCACATCGGTCAACGTGTCTTGCTGCTGGCGCTGTTGCGCGGCGCGCGCGCGGTGTTCGGGTGAAAGATCCTCCTCGGGAACCTGCAGGCCATATTGGCCGGCAAGATCCTTCACTGCCTCGATGAAACCCATGCCGGTGTGGTCCATCAGGAAACCGATCGCATTGCCGTTCTTGCCGCAGCCAAAGCAGTGGTAAAACTGCTTGCTGGGGCTCACGGTGAACGACGGCGACTTCTCGGCATGGAACGGACACAGGCCGGAGAAGTTGGCCCCGGTCTTCTTCAACTGCACATAGCGGCCGACAATCTCCACCACGTCGGCGCGTGCGACGAGTTCCTGGATGAACGACTGGGGTATGGCCACGCCGTCATTGTCGCCGCGCGGGCCGCGCCAGCGGCATGGGCCGGCTCACATGGGCCGGCTCACACATGGGCCGGCTCACACATGGGCCGGCTCACACATGGGCCGGCTCACACATGCGTCGAATTAAAGCGGCGACGGGAATGCGCTGCCGTATCGGACACAGAACGGCTGCAGCATCGGCGCGATGCTGGGGTGCAGCGCGACGCCATCGGCTAGCTGCGTGGCACGACGGCCCATGCCAGCCTGGCCCGGCATCCGTACCGCGGGTCGCCCCGGCAATGGCGGGTTGCGGACGCAGGCGTCGGCCAGCCAGTCCATCTGGCGCAGGAAAGCGGCCGGACCACCATAGGCATCCGGGTCGTGCAGCGTCACATGCACCGTGGCGCCCCAACCCTCGGCCGGGTCGGCGCGTCCGTGCCCGGCCAGACCAGCCGTCAGCGCCTCGACCGTCAGGCCCAGACCGAAGCCCTTGTGACCGTAACTCAGTCCACCGATGGGCAGTATGGTCCCGGGCGGGTCCTGCGCCAGCACCGCCGGGTCGTTCGTCGGCTGGCCCATGTTGTCGAGCAGCCAGGGCTCGGCAAAGGTTTCTCCGGCCGCAGCCTTGCGGTTGCTCATGCCGTTGGTGGTGATCGAGGCCGAGATGTCGATCAGCACCGGTGTGCCCGAAGTCGGGAATCCGATCGCGATCGGATTGGGCGTCATCAGGGCGCGCGTGCCGCCGAACGGTGCCACGCTGGCGGCATTCGGGTCGGAGCAGGCGACCACGCCCAGCATGCCCTCTTCGGCGACGCGCATCAGGTAGACCGCCAGGCAGGCGATGTGGTGGCTGCGCCGGATCACCAGCGAAGCAATGCCGTATTCGCGCGCGGCCGGGATCATGCGCTCAAAGGCGCGCTCCATCAGCCAGGGGCCCGGCAGGCGTCGGCCGTCCCACAACATGGCCGCGGGTTTGGCGTTGACCTCCTCGGGCTCGCCGTGGGTGCGCATGCGACCTTGTTCGATCTCGCGCAGGTACGGCGCCAGCAAGGCCAGTCCATGGGTGTCGTGTCCGAGCAGGTCGCCGTCGAGCAGCGTGCGCGCGACACTGCGCGCGATCGGCTCGTCGAGTCCGGCCGAACGCAGCAGGCCATCGGCTAGGGTGAGCAACGCGTCAGCGCGGTATCGACGTGGCATGTTATTTCCTGGTGGAGGGGGTTCGTCCGGCATTTTGCTGTAATGATGCCAGAGCATCGAGCGACGCCCGAACCCGAATCAACAACGAGGAGCCAGACCATGCCGGGAATTTTCGACCACGACCTGCCACGCAACGAGGCCAATTTTGCCGCCATCACACCCTTGTCGTTCATCGAACGCACGGCGCAGGTGTATCCGGATCGACTGGCCGTGTTGCACGGAACGCTGCGCCGCAGCTGGGCCGAGGTCTATCAGCGTTGCCGGCAGCTGGCCAGCGCGCTGGAACGCCACGGGATCCGCAAGGGGGACACCGTGGCGGTGATGTTGCCCAACACGCCTGCGATGGTCGAGGCGCATTTCGGCATACCGATGTGCGGCGCCGTGCTCAATGCGCTCAACACGCGGCTGGACGCAGCGACGATCGCCTTCATGCTCGACCATGGCGAGGCACGGGTGGTGCTGGTGGACGTCGAATTCGCGCCTGCCATGCGCGAGGCGATTGCGCTGCGCACGGGCACTGCGCCCTTGCTGGTGGTCGAAAAGGGTCCCGAAAAGGGGATGATCGCGCGCAA
>CAZADK010000390.1:0-4777 GCA_964483855.1 uncultured Rhodoferax sp. | reverse complement strand
TCATCACTTACGTGCCCAGTGTGTCGCTGGCCTTGCGCGACCTGGTGTACGCGCGTTAGCGGTTACGTTCCGGCACGTTCCAGAACTCGGTGCCACAGGAGACCCCATGAAGTTGTATTTTTCCCCGTTTTCCCCCTATGTGCGCAAATGCCTCGTCAGCGCCATGGAATTGGGCCTCGACGAGCGCATCGAGCTGCTGCCCTCGCAGGCGCATCCGGTGCAGCGCTCGCGCGAGCTGATCGCCACCAACCCGCTGGGCAAGGTCCCCACCTTGTTGACCGACGACGGTCAGGTGCTGTACGACAGCCGTGTGATCTGCGAATACCTCAATGACCTCGCGGCCGGCACCTTGTTTCCCCCCGGCGGTACGGCGCGCTGGCAAACGTTGACGTTGCAGTCGCTGGGCGACGGCGTGCTCGATGCAGCCTTGCTCGCGCGTTACGAAGAGGTAGCGCGCCCCGAGACACTGCGTTGGGCAGACTGGCGAGTCGCGCAACTCGACAAGGCGCACACGGCGTTCGCGGCGCTTGAAGCCGAGCCGACGAAGCTGCAGGGCCGGGTCGATATCGGCAGCATCACAATCGGATGCGCGATCTGGTACCTGGACCTGCGATTTGTCGCCCTGGCCTGGCGCGAACGTTATCCGCTAGTCGCAGCCTGGTACGCCGGTTTCAGCCAGCGGCCGTCCATGCAGAAAGCCTGGTCGCTGCCCGGGTAAGACATGGAGAGCTGGCTGGTCGAAGCGCACCGATAGGAATGGAGACGGGCCCCTGACTGCCAACATCTTTGTGTGATTGCCCACCGATGTGCATGCGGGCGAGCAACGCTCGGGATTGATCAACCTAACCAATGCAGGACATTCCAGGCGATTCGCCCGGTAGCGTGTCGCCTGACAAATCCTCGCCGGCGCCGCCCGTCAGGCGGCTGCGACAACCGTGATCTCGACCAGCAGCTGATCGGATGCCAGCGCCGCTTGCACCGTCGTGCGTGCCGGTGCCGCACCGGCCGGCACCCAGGCATCCCATACCGCATTCATGGCGGCGAAATCACCCATGCTGCGGACATGGATCAGTGCCGTCAGCAGCTTCGACTTGTCGGTGCCGGCCTCACCCAGCAAGGCGTCGATGCGGTTCAGTACTTCGCGCGTCTGGCCCTCCATGTCGGTGGTATCCGAGCCGCTGGAGGTCTGGCCACAAAGATAGACCAGGTCGCCATGGTGGACGATCTTGCTCATGCGGGCGGTCGAATGGGTGCGGGTGATGTTGCTCATGGTCTGTGCTTTCAGTTGCAGTGTGGGATGGTTTCAGTCAGCGTCCTGGCTGCTGGCGCCAGCGCCGGCACGGGAAGCCTCGGTTGCCGGCACCAGGGCCCGATGTGCCAGCCGAGCGAGAGTTTCCCACGCATCGGACGCCGATGGACGACGTGCGGGTGGCGCGTCAATTCGACGTCTGGACGTGCCTGGGCGAACCCTTCTATTGGGCAGCGCAAATCCGGCTGCGAGAAGTACATGGGTGTTGCATGCTGCGCTAGGTCGGCGAAACCCACTTTCAAGGCCCGTTTCGAGTTGCTGCGCTGTGACGCGTCAGGCCCGATTGTTGGTAGACTGCTCCGCTTGCGAGCGTGCGCGAGCCTTGCCGCTTGACTTGACAGGTTTTGCAAGGAAAGACCATCATGGGCACTCCAACCATCAGACATGTGCGAGCCTTCACCGTGCGCGGTGGCGGCGCCGACTACCACGACCAGGGCGAGAGTCACTGGATCGACGACCATGTCGCCTCGCCCATGGCTCGTTACCCGGAGTACCGCCAGAGCCGCAAGTCCTTCGGTATCAACGTGCTCGGCTCGCTGGTGGTGGAGATCGAGGCTGACGATGGCACGGTCGGTTTTGCGGTGACCACCGGCGGCGCGATCGGCGCCTTTATCGTCGAGCGGCACCTGGCGCGATTTCTGGAGGGGCAGCGCGTTACCGACATCGAGAAGATGTGGGACCAGATGTATTTCGCCACCATCTACTATGGTCGCAAAGGCGTTGTGATCAATGCCATATCCGGTGTCGATCTGGCGCTCTGGGATCTGTTGGCCAAGGTGCGCCAGGAGCCGGTGCATCAATTGCTTGGCGGCCCCGTGCGCGACGAGCTGATTTTTTATGCGACCGGTGCGCGCCCGGACCTGGCCCGGGAAATGGGTTTTATCGGCGGCAAGATGCCGTTGCAGCACGGCCCGGCCGAGGGTGATGAGGGCCTGCGCAAGAACATCGAAAAGCTGGCCGAGATGCGGCGCCGGGTTGGAGACGATTTCTGGCTGATGTTCGATTGCTGGATGAGCCTGGATCTGAACTATGCGACCCGACTGGCCCAGGCGGCGCACGCGCACGGACTCAAGTGGATCGAAGAGGCACTGCCACCCGATGACTACTGGGGCTATGCGCAGCTGCGGCGCCAGGTGCCGCGCGGCATGATGGTGACCACCGGTGAACATGAGGCCACACGCTGGGGATTTCGCCTCTTGCTCGAGATGGGCTGTTGCGACCTGATCCAGCCCGATGTCGGCTGGTGCGGTGGCCTTACCGAGCTGATCAAGATATCGGCCCTGGCCGATGCCCATGGCAGCATGGTCGTGCCCCATGGCTCGTCGGTGTACAGCTACCATTTCGTGGCCACTCGCCACAACAGTCCGTTCGCCGAGTTCCTGATGATGGCACCCCAGGCGGATCGCGTGGTCCCGATGTTCAATCCGCTGCTGCTCGATGAGCCGGTGCCGGTCAACGGCCGGATGAAGATCTCCGCGCTGGATCAGCCAGGCTTCGGCGTGCGGCTCAATCCCCAGTGCCCGTTGGAGCGGCCTTACACCCGCGAGGCCGCACATGGATGATCTGAAGGACAAGGTGGTACTCATCACCGGATCGAGTTCGGGTATCGGTGCGGCAACAGCGATGGACTTTGCCCAGAGCAAGGCGCGGGTCGCGGTGCACTACAACTCCCATGCCGAGCAGGCGCATGCGGTGTTGGCCGGCGTGCGCGCCGCGGGTGGTGACGGCGACGTATTTCATGCAGACGTTGCCGACACGGCGCAACTCGAGCGCCTCGCCGCCGATGTCTGCCGGCGTTTCGGGCGTATCGACATCCTCGTCAACAACGCCGGGGGTTTCATTCGGCGTTGTGCGCTGATCGATGCCGACGACGCATTGATCGACCAGGTGTTCCACGTCAATGCACGATCCATGCTGGCGCTCACCCGCTGTGTGGTTCCGATGATGCGCCGGCAGGGGGGTGGCGGCAGCATCATCAACGTGAGTTCCCAGTCGGCCCGCGGCGGGGGCAGCCTGGGAGCGGGCCTTTATGCAGCGAGCAAGGGGTACATCAAAACCCTGACACGCGCACTTGCCAAGGAACTGGCTCCCGACGGCATACGGGTCAACGCCGTTTCGCCCGGCGTGATCGAGACGCCCATCCACGACGGCCACACCAGCGCGGAGTTGCTCGAACAACTGCGCACCGGCATCCCCATGCAGCGCCTGGGCCGTGCCGACGAATGCTCGGGTGCCATCCTGTTTCTGGCCAGCGACAAACGTTCGGGTTATGTCACCGGCCAGATCATCGAGGTCAACGGCGGCAGTGTGATGCCATGACGGCTGGCACGACCTCCGCTGCGTTCACGGCGATCCTTTGCCGGGATCCGCGAGTTGACAAGGACACCATGAGCACATCCACGAGCCCATCAGACCCGCGCATGTTTGTGGTCACCGTTCAGTTCAGTGTGGCCCCGCACCATCTGGCGGACTTCATGCGCGAGATGGTCGCCAATGCAAGGGACTCGCGGCAGCGCGAACCCGGATGTCTGGCCTTCGACGTGTGCGAGGACCCTGCCAGGCCGGGCCAGGTCTTCCTGTACGAGGTCTACCGGGATGCGGCAGCTTTCGAGCAGCACAAACGCGAGGCCCATTTTCTGGCGTTCGATCGAATGGTTGCGCCGTGGGTTCTGCACAAGGAGATCCGGCTTCTGGCGCTGGTGGATCGCTGACTCCGACAGCGGCTCTTTCGTCCCGGGGCTGGCCCGGCGGATCGCAGTGCACGAAGCGCAAAAGCCGCAAAAGCCGCAAAAAGGCGTGAAGGGCGTGAAGGGTGTGGAAGGGCGTGGAAGGGCGTGGAAGGTTGGCAGCCGTCAGCGTCCACCCGAAACGTCGATCGTGGTGCCGTGAACATAGGACGCGCCAGAACCCAGCAACCAGATGGCAGCGTTCGCGATTTCCTCCGGTTGCCCGACCCGGCCCAGGGGAATGCTGGGTGCCACCTCGCGCATCAGCGCCGCTCCCCCGATGGGCTCCAGAATGTCGGTCGCAATCATGCCGGGGCGAATACCGACCACGCGTATGCCCTCCTTGCCGACCTCCTTGGCCAGACCCACGGTAAAACTGTCGACCGCGCCCTTGCTCGCCGCATAAGCAACCATTCCGGCAATACCCCCCAGTCGCGCTGCCGCGGAGGAGATGTTCACGATCACGCCGCCGCTACCACCATAACGCGGCGACATGCGCCGTATCGCCGCGCCCGCACAGTGGATGCAGGAATAGACGTTGGTGAAAAACAAGTCGTTCAGCGACTGCGGGGTGTGGTCTTCGATCGGCACGATCGCACCCCCAATCCCGGCATTGTTGATCAGCGCCGTCACGGAGCCGAAGTGCCGGTCGGTTTCGGCGAACAGGTGCTCGACCTGCGACAGCTGCGATACGTCCGCGCGCACGGCCATGGCAGACCCGCCTGCTCTTTCGATATCGGCC
>CAZADK010000389.1:0-4785 GCA_964483855.1 uncultured Rhodoferax sp. | reverse complement strand
TATCAATCTCGATGACTTGCTCGATGCACTCGGGCTGCTGGCGCCGCGCGGCGCCTTGCCGCGGGTGCTGCTACGCCCCGCGGTGCAGCGCTTCACAATGATCGTGAGGGCGTTCGACGACCGGGTCGGTGCCACAGGGCTTGCCGCGGCCAGCGCGTGGGTGCTGCGGCGTCTGGCCGGCGGCCTGCAGGTTGCGGGGCGCTCGCACATTCCGTTACGCGGGCCATTGCTGGTGCTGGCAAACCACCCCGGCATGACCGATACCGCGGCCCTGTTCGCAAGCCTGCACATGCGCGCCGACCTGCGCGTCATCGCACGCGACCGGCCGTTCTTGCGCGCGCTGCCACACGCACGTGCCAGGCTGATCCTGTTGGCCGATGCCGACGACGGGTCACGCGTGCGGGCCCTGTACGCCGGCTTGAAACACCTGCGCCGCGGCGGCGCCTTGTTGACCTTTCCCGCAGGCGGGATCGAACCCGATCCGGCCGCCGCCGGTATCCGGCCGGCGATCGATGCATTGCAGGCCTGGTCGGACAGCTCCGCATTGATTGCGCGCGCGGTTCCCGAGACCCGCATCGTCACGGCCATCGTCAGCCAGGTGGTGTCGGCCCGGGCGCTGCGCCATCCGCTGACGCGCTTGCGGCGCCACGCGGCCGACCGGGAAAAGCTGGCGGCAGCGATGCAGATCCTGTGGCCCCCGTACCAGGCGATGCCGGCACGGGTGGCGTTTGCTGCGCCACTTGCCGGCGCAGACGCACGCCGCAGCCCGGCCGAACTGCACCGCGCCATCGTGGCACTGGCCAGCGCACTGATCGCGACACCACAGGCGACCTGGGAGGACTGAGAGCGTGAGAGGCACTTGCTTGAGCCCACGCAAGACCCCGCAAACAACTCCTGGCGCTTCGGGCCGCGGCCAGTGGCGGGTTGCGGGAGCACTCTGCGATACTGTTTTGGACCCCCAGGGCTGCAGCTTGCGGGCAACCCCCACCAGACCATGCAACCCGAAAACCGCTCCTTCGATTCACCCGCGCCGTCTGAGAAGCTGGCGGGTGTCGACAGTGTGTGGGCTGCTTGCCTGGCCGTTGCCGCGGCGCGCCGGGCCGGCACACAGGTGCTGCCCCCCGCGCATGGCACAGTGCGCCAGACCGACGCCGATGGCTGGCGCCTCACCGGCGCAACGGACGCTTGCGCTGCTGCACTTTTTGAACTGCTCAAGCCTTTGCTCGATTGCCGGCCCGATACCCGGCCGTGGGTCATTGGCCAATTGGGCCAGAGCCTGGACGGATGTATCGCAACCCGGACTGGCGACGCATGTTTCGTGAACGGGCCCGGGACGCTGACGCACCTGCATCGGCTGCGCGCGCTCGCCGACGCGGTCATCGTTGGCGCTGGCACGGTGGCGATCGACGACCCCCAATTGACGGTGCGCCATGTGCCGGGGCCAAACCCGGTGCGGGTGTTGTTCGATCCGCAGCTGCAGTTGGCGCGTTACGCCCAGACCGCGCGGATTTTCAGCGACGGGAAAGCGCCGTTGCTGTGGCTGTGTGATGCGCGGTGGGAGGCCGAGGCACGCGCGCTGGTGGGCGCCTCGCAGGTGCTGGCGGTGCCGCAGCTACTGCGCGAAGACGGCACACCCGCGGTTGCGGCCGCCCTCGCGGCGCTGTTTGCGCGGGGCCTGCGGCTGCTGTTTGTCGAAGGCGGCGGTGTGACGGTGTCGCACTTTCTGGCGCAGCGCGCGTTGGATCGCCTGCATCTGGCGTTGGCGCCGCTGATCATCGGCGACGGCCGCCCCGGCCTGCGTCTGCCGGGCGCGACCCGCCTGGCCGATTGCCTGCGTCCGCCATTCAAGGTGTTTCCGATGGGTGGCGATCAGTTGTGGGATCTGGACCTGGCTGGCGTGCCGGCAAAGCCATAACGTCCAGGTGCCCCACGCGCAGAAGTGTGCGGCCGATCAGCGCCATGCGCCGTGCCTGCCACGCCCGCACCGTGCGAACAGCGTCAGGCTGCTGTGCGATGGCGGCGGCGGCCATGCCCTCGATCATCGCGGCCAACATGGCCGGCGCCTGCGGCTGGCCGCCGGCAGCGTCGATCACCCAATCACTGTTGGCCTGTCGCACCGTGTAGTGCGCAGCCACCAGGCAGCGGCCAGCGCTGGGGCCGGCGGACGGCCCCAGCGCCGGGCCGAACCCCTTGTCGCGCCGCTGGTGCAGCGCGAACAGCCGGTGCACGGCCGCATCGGCGGCGTCAGGCGGACCCCACTCGGTGCGGCCATCGACCGTCAATGCACACAACACGGCAGCGCCGGCGCCGCATGCATGGTGGACCAGGTTCTCGAGCCAGCGCGCCGAGACCAGGTCGAGCAGCGCCGACGCGGTGACGAGCTGGGGCTGCCCGCCAGCGAGGGCGGCCAGGCCGTTACCGATATCGGCGCAGACGGTGACCAGTTCGGCGCTGAACCCGGGGCCTTCGGCGCGCAGCACCGCGCCATGCCGGTGGCCGCTGTCGAACCGGTACCCTTGGTCATGTGCCCACCGGGCCATGGCGTGCGGCAGCGCAGCGAGCAAGGCAGGGTCGTGATCGACCAGCTGCCAGGTTTGCGCACCGCCCAGGCGTGGCGCCAGCACGCGGAAATTGGCGCCGGTACCGCAGGCCAGATCCAGCACGGACAGCGGGGCCGGTGTGCCCGATGTTGTAGGTCGTCGGATGGTATCGAGCTGCCGCCCGAGTGTCGACCAGGCCGTGGCACGTGCGGCCGCATCGAACGGTTCGCGCAGCGCCAACCAGTTGGCGCTGAACCCGCTCATGGCGCACGCGTTGCCATGGCGCCATGTTCCATCACCTCCAGCGCACAAGCGAAACGCCTGACCGCCACCGGCCAGTCAGGCAGGCGAGCCCGCGCCCGGCGGGCACCCGCGGCCAGTTCCGTGCGCCAGTGCGGTTCGTCGAGCCATCGCGCCAGCGCGGCACGCAGCGCGGCGCTGTCACCCGGGGGCACCAGCACACCGGCATCGGCGGGCACCGTGTCGGCGATCGCACCGCCCGTGGTGCCGATGACCGGCAGACCGCGGGCCAGCGCCTCGGCCAGCGCCATGCCGTAGCCTTCGTAGTACGACGCCAGCACAAATAGGTCGGCGCTCTGGTACATGGCCTGCACAGCAGCAGGATCGAGTTCGCCGTGCAGCAACACGCGCTGCGCCAGTCCGAGCGCTGCGATGCGCGCGCGCAAGTCAATGGTCGTCGCGGCGTCGCGGTGGGTGTCGCCCACGCAGTGCAGGGTCCAGTTACGGTCCTGCAGGCCGGCTAGCGCGTCGAGCAGCACCGCATGGCCCTTGCGCGGCGTCAGCGTGGCCACGCACAGCAGCGAGCACGCTGAGCCGTGGCCGGTATCGGGCGAACCCGTGGCCACCAATGCCGGGCGCGTGCCGGGTTCGACGACATACGCCTGCGCCGGCGGTACGCCGTAATCTGCCAGCGCCGCGGCGGTGGTGGCGCTGGTCACGATCACACCGCACGCCGCCGCCAGCGCGCGGCGCTCGCTGACGAACAACTGTTGCCGCTGCGCCGCTGTGAGCCCGGTTTCCAGCGCCAGCGGATGGTGCACCAGCGCCACCCAGCGCAGGCGCTGGCCATGGCGCTGGACGATATCGGGCATCGCGCCGAAGGCCAGTGCGTCGGCGACCACGCAGGCACCGTCCGGCAACTGCGCGACGCGGTCAGCCGCTTCGTCAAGGGCCGCGGCATCGGGCCAGGGAAATCCGCCCGCCAGCGAGAGCAGGTCGACCTGCCAGTGCATGCGGCGCAGACCTTCGACGATCTGGCGGTCGTAGATGGTGCCGCCGCTCAAGGCCTCCAATGGGCCTGGCAACATGAACACGACTCGGCGTGCTGACGGGGGCTGGATCATCACGCGGGCAGCGGGCCTTCGTAGGCTGCCCACGCCACATGCGATTCGTGCAGCGTCACGCGCAACTGGGCCAAAGCGCTGGCATGTGGGCCGAGCGCGCCGTCCCGGATACGTGCGGCCACCCGGTCGAAGACGACCCTGGCCATGAACTCCGTCGTCGTGTTGCGGCCGTGGAAATCGGGCTCGTCATCGAGGTTGCGGAAGTTGATCGCGGCCAGCACGTCGCGCAACAACTGCGTCGCCAGGCCGATGTCGACGACGATGCCATCCGGGTCGAGTTGCGCACGCCGCATTTCGAGATCGACGACATAGGTTGCACCGTGCAGGCGCTGGGCAAGGCCAAACACCGCCCCCTGGAAGCTGTGCGCAATCATGAAATGGTCCCGGACGTTGACACTGTACATGGGGGGCTTTCAGGTTCAAGGGTAATCGACACGACAACACAAGGTGGCATCTGGCCCGGTGCAGGCGAGGCGGGCCAACGCCGACGGCAACTGCGCAAACGGCACGCTGGCATTGACCAGGATGTCGAGCCGGGAATCGGCCAGCAGGCAGAGTGCCAGGGCGAGCCGGCGGCGATGGTCCCAGCGCGCGCGCTGTGCGTTGGCGACCTGGCCCACTTGTGAACTCCTGAGCACGAGCCGCCGCGTGTGGAAGGCCTCGCCAAGCGCCAGTGTGACGGGTTGGTCGCCGTACCAGCTCAATTCGAGCACCGTCGCTTCCATGCCGGCCAGGCGCAGTGCCGTCGCCAGCCCCGCGCTTTGGCCACTGGCATGGATCACCAGGTCGGCGTCTTTGCCGGCATCGTCGGGCAATGCGAATTGCGCGCCCAGGGCGTTTGCCACGTCTTGGCGAGCGGCCTGCGTATCGACCAGTTGTAC
>CAZADK010000388.1:0-4789 GCA_964483855.1 uncultured Rhodoferax sp. | reverse complement strand
CCGATCGCGCGCGCGATCGGCACCACCGTCGAGGTCAAGGAGCTGTTCTTCAGCACACCGGCAAGGCGCAAATTCCTCAAGACCGATGCCACCGAACTGGCCCATTGCCTGGAAGCGGTGCGCCGCCCCGCGCTGGCGCGGCCGGATGTGGGTTTCGCACTCTGGCACGAAGGACGCCTGGTGCAGCAATGGCGCGCCTGCGCTGGCGCTGCTGACGGCGCGACGCCGGCGCACCAGGCACAACGCATGGCCGACGTGCTCGGCGCCGAATTCGTCGAACACTCGATCGCGCTGCCTGACGATGACGCCGCATCCGGCGCGCCGACTCACCGGCGCGACATGCCACACCCGATTCGCCTGCGCGGACGGGTCGGCGTACCGGACGCCGCCCGCTCCCGCGCCGACCAGCAGTTCGTGTATGTCAACGGCCGCTTCGTGCGCGACAAGGTGTTGTCGCATGCGGTACGCAGCGCTTTTGAAGACGTACTGCACGGCCAGCGCCAGCCGGTTTACGTGCTGTACCTGGAGATCGCCCCAGCCCGGGTCGATGTCAACGTGCACCCGACCAAGATCGAGGTGCGTTTCCGCGACAGCCGCGAGGTGCACCAGGCGGTGCGCCACGCGGTGCAGGACGCTTTGGCGCGCCCGCGCGCCGGCACCGAACAGGCGCCGGCCCAGGGCCTGCCCGCATCATCCGCCACGCACGGCGCCGAGCCCGGCGCTGCTGCTGGCTCCGCGTTTGCGGCCCGCGGCTGGACACAACCGGCGATGCATTTCGGTGCGCCGACCGCTGGGCATCGGGTGTCGGATTTCGAAGCCTTGTGGCCAGTCCGCCGACTCGAACCCCATGCGCCGATTGCGCAGGCCCCTGCCGCGGATGCGGCCGCTGCGAACGACATCGGCAGTGGGTTGGCCGTTGCACCCGCGGACGATACCGGCAGCGGCATGGCACCACCGGAGCCGTCCTGGCCACTGGGCCGCGCACTGGCCCAGTTGCAGGGTGTCTACGTGCTGGCCGAAAACGCACAGGGCCTGGTCATCGTCGATATGCATGCAGCGCACGAACGCATCGTCTACGAACGGCTCAAGACCCAGTTCGACGCCGCCGCCGTGGCGGGCGCGGCGCAGCGCCTGGCCAGCCAGCCGCTACTGATACCGGTGACCTTCGCAGCTTCTGCGCACGACATCGCCTGCGCCCAGGCGCATGCCGATACGCTGCACACGCTAGGGCTCGATATCGCACCGCTGACGGCAACCACGCTGGCGGTGCGCGCGGTGCCGGCCACGCTGGCCCAGGGCGACGCGGCGGCGCTGGCGCGCGGCGTGCTGGAGGAACTGGCCCAGCACGATGCCAGCACCGTGGTGCAACGTGCACGTGACGAGATCCTGGCCACGATGGCCTGCCATGGGGCGGTGCGCGCGAATCGCCAACTCACGGTGACCGAAATGAACGCCTTGCTGCGCCAGATGGAGGCCACCGATCGCTCCGACCAGTGCAACCACGGCCGTCCGACCTGGCGCCAGATCAGCCTGCGCGAACTCGACAGTCTGTTCCTGCGCGGGCGTTGAACATCGCTCGGCAGTCGGGTCAGCGACCCGAGCGGCTCCACACCAGCAACAGGTTGTTGGCCGGCATCGCATGTCGCGCAGTCAGCTTCAGGCCCGCCTGCCCCGCCTCGGCCGCAACGTCTCGCAGCGACCGTATGCCCCACTGCGGGTCCCGGGCGCGCAGACTCTGGTCAAAGTCCCGGTTGCTGTCCGCCGCCGCGACGCCGTCCTCGAAAAACGGCCCATACAAGACCAGATACCCGTCGGGGGCCAGGTGGCGGCTGCAGCCGCGCATCAATGCGCCGCAGCAGTCCCAGGGCGCGATGTGGATCATGTTGGCGCAATAGATGAGGTCAAACGGCGCGCCGAACCCATCGGTCTGTGCGGGCCACCGGGCATCACGCACGTCGAGCAGCACCGGCTGGCGCAGGTTGACGCAGCCAGCCTGTCGAACCTGGCGCGTGATGGCCGCCAAGGAAGACGCGAACGCGTCGCTGGGCTGCCAGTTCCAGTGCGGCAACGCAGCAGCGAACCAGGTCACATGTTGCCCCGTGCCCGACGCGACCTCCAGCGCGTGCCCGCGCGGCGGCAGCAACTCACGCAGCAGTTCCAGGATCGGTTGCTTGTTGCGATCAGCCGCCGGGCTGAAGGGTGTATCGATCAAGGTCATGGTTTGAGCGCTAGGATAACGGGTGCGACGCTGGCCGCTGCGCGAACACCCGGCACACGCGCCATTCCACCATCTCCACGGAGCCATTCACATGAACACCATGCTTCGGCGCACCGCCAATCGGGTACTGGCGGGGGTCCTGGGTCTGGCCCTGGGCGTCGCGCAGGCCCAACGCAGCGACACCGCGCTGGTTGACGCAGCGCAGCGCGGCGACCTGGCACGGGTGCGTGCCCTGCTCGATGCCGGATCGGCCATCGAGCAACGCGACGGCCGGGGCCGCACGCCGCTGCTGGCCGCCACCGACGGCAAGCAGCTGGCCGTGGCCTTGCTGCTGATCGAGCGCGGCGCCGACGTGAATGCGCAGGACCAGCAGCGCGACAGCGCCTTTCTGCTGGCTGGCGCACGGGGCCACACCGAGATCTTGCGTGCCACGCTGGCAGCCGGTGCCGATTTGGCCAGCACCAACCGTTACGGTGGCACGGCCCTGATTCCGGCCTGCCATTACGGACACGTGGAGACCGTGCGGGTATTGCTGGGCACGCGTATCGATGTCGACCATGTCAACAACCTGGGCTGGACCGCGCTGCTCGAGGCGGTGATCCTGGGCGATGGCGGGCCAGTACACGCCGAGATCGTTCGGCTGCTGATCGGCGCCGGAGCCAAGCTGGAGTTGGCCGACCGCGACGGCGTGACGCCGCTGCAGCACGCCGTGCGGCGCGGACAGGTACAGGTGGCGGGGCTGCTGCGCTCGGCCGGCGCGCGCTGAATCGGCCGGCTTGTCTGGGCTCGGTCCGGGCCAATTGCGCCGTTCGGCCAGCCATAGACCTGCGGCAGGTAGTCGGCCCCGCCGCAGCGTGGCGCGGCCGCCGCAACCGGGCCGAGTGCGCGGGCACCTTCTGCTACGCTCACAACCCATGCCCTTGCCGCCCCTTTCTGCTGTCCCGCCGGCGGCCTCCAACCGAGCACCCATGGGCGATGGCAGCGCCGTGCTGATCCTGGCCGCCCTGCTCGGCGTGCAGCCGATCACCACCGACCTGTACTTGCCCGCCCTGCCGGCACTGACCGCCGGTTTTGGCGCTGGCATGGCACAAGCGCAACTGACGCTGTCGGCGCTGTTGATCGCCTTTGGCCTGTCTCAGCTGGTCTGGGGCTCGTTGTCCGACCGTTTCGGCCGCCGCCCGGTGTTGTTGCTGGGCCTGGGCGGCTACACGCTGGCAGCCATCGGCAGCGCGCTGGCACCCTCGATGGACATGCTGGTGATGTGGCGGGCGGTCCAGGGTGCGGCGATGGGCGCCGGCGTGACCTGCGCGAGGGCCATCATCCGCGACCTCTACCACCCGGCCGACGGGGCGCGGGTCATGTCCAAGGCGCTGTCCGGGCTGGGCGTCATCGCCGTACTGAGTGCACCGGTGGGCGGACTGATGTCCGACCTGTTCAACTGGCGCGCCGCCTTGGCAGTACTCGCCGTTTTTGGTGCGGCATCGCTGGCGCTGGTGCTGGCACGTTTCGAGGAAACACGGCCACGCAACGCCGCTACGGCACTCCAGCCACAGGCGCTGCTGCGCAGCTGGCTGCGAATCGCTCGCCATCCGACCTTCATTGCCTATTGCGCGCTGTCGGTTGCCTCCTACGGCGGCCTGTTCACGTTCCTGGCCGCGTCGTCCTTCGTCTTCATCCAGGTGCTGTCACTCGGAACGAGCCAGTATGGGTTTTTGATGTCATCGATGTCGCTGTGTTTCCTGGCTGGCACCTTCCTGTGCCGACGCCTGCTGGCGCGTTTCGGGCTCAGGCGCACGGTGGCGATCGCCAGTGGGCTGACACTGGCCGGCGGCAGCGCGATGGGTATTTTTGCGCAGCTGGGCTGGAGCAGTGGAGCGCATGGCGCCTGGTTCATCATGCCGCCGTTCTATGTCTTCATGCTGGGCCACGGCGTGCACCAGCCCTGCGGGCAAAGCGGCGCGGTCGGCCCGTTCCCACAGACCGCCGGCGCTGCGGCGGCCCTGAACGGTTTTCTGATGATGCTTGCTGCATTCGGCATCGGCGCCTGGCTGGGTGCACGCATGGACGGGACCGTATTTCCGCTGACCAACGGCATCTGGTTCTGGAGCGTGGTGATCGCCGCGTCCGGATGGACCTTGGTGCAACGATACGGAGAGCCCGCGCATGGCGCCGCTGCAACCCGCTGACACGCGCCCCTGGTGCCTGGCGCTGACCGGGCCGACCGCATCGGGCAAGACGGCCGTGGCGCTGGCGCTGGCGCAGCATGTGCCGCTGGAGATCGTCAGCGTCGACTCGGCGCTGGTGTATCGGGACATGGACATCGGGACCGCCAAGCCCAGTGTGCTGGAACGTGCGCAGGTGCCGCACCACCTGATCGACATCCTCGACCCGTCGCAGGCCTACAGCGCGGCGCGTTTCGCGCAGGATGCCAACCGCCTGGTGGCAGACATCAATACACGGGGTCGCCTGGCACTGCTGACCGGTGGCACGATGCTGTATTTCAAGGCACTGATCGACGGCCTGCACGACATGCCGCCGGCCGATGCCGCGGTTCGGGCCGCCATCGACGCT
>CAZADK010000387.1:0-4795 GCA_964483855.1 uncultured Rhodoferax sp. | reverse complement strand
CCGGCATTGTTAGCATCACCCCATGGCACGATATCTGTTTGCATGGGAACTCGGTGGCGACTACGGCCACCTCGCGCGCTTGCTGCCGGTGGCGCTGGAGCTGCGCAACCGCGGACACGAGGTGGTGTTCGCCGTGCGCGACCTGATGGGCGCAGAAAAGCTGTTGACACCGCACGGCATCCGCACCTACCAGGCGCCCCTGTGGCTGCGCAAGGTAACGCAGTTGCCCGATGCGATCACCTATGCCGAGTTGCTGATGCGTTTCGGCTACCTGAACGCGACCGCACTCACCGGTATCTGCCGCGCCTGGCGCAACCTGATCGAATTGCTCTCGCCCGATGTCGTAGTGCTCGACCATGCGCCCACCGCGTTGCTGGCCACGCGTGGCCTGCCTCTGGCGCGGGTGAACTTCGGCGACGGTTTTTGCATTCCGCCGCACGGCAGGCCGATGCCGCATTTCCGCTGGTGGATGCGAGAAAACATGGTGCGGGTGCAGGACTCCGAACAACACGCGGTGTCGGCCGCCAACCAGGTGCTGATCGAGTTGGGCGCGCCGACGATGAAAGGCCTGGGCGAGTTGCGCGACTGCGATGCCACGCTGATGTGCACCTTTGCCGAACTCGACCACTATCCGCAGCGCGACGATAGCGACTACCTCGGCCCCATATTCGCGCTCGGCCAGGGTGTCGAGATGGCCTGGCCGCAGTCAGCAGGCCCACGCGTGTTTGCCTACCTCAAGCCGGAATACGCCGGCCTGGACCCTATCCTGACGGCACTGCAGAAGTCCGGCGCCAGCACGCTGGTCCATGTGCCGGGCGCCGCCCGCAAGACGCTGCAGACCTTCAGCGGCGCCAGCATGGTGGTGTCGCCGGATCCGCTGGACATGGGCGCCATGCGCAGCGGCTGCGATCTCGCGGTGTGCCACGGCGGCGCCGGCACGACCGCTGCGATGCTGCTGGCCGGCAAACCGCTGATGGTGTTCCCGATGCAGATGGAGCAGACCATGTCGGCCCACCGCCTGTCCGGGCTCGGCGTTGCGGTCGTGCTGGCCGCCGAGGCCAGCGCCCAGATGCCACGCCTGCTCAAGAAGACCCTGACCGACGCTTCGCTGGCGCAGGCCGCACAGGCGTTCGCGCGGCAGCACCAGGGTTATGACCAACACGCGACGATCCGCGGCGCGGCCGACCGGTGCGAGGCGGTCATACGCGTCCCCCGCCCATGAACGACCTGCCCCGTTTTTCCGTCGTCATCTGCAACTACAACTACGCCCGGTTCGTGGGCGATGCGATCCGCAGTGCGCTGCAGCAGGACTATCCGGCGGACAAGCTCGAGGTGATCGTGGTCGATGACGGCTCGACCGACGATTCGCGGTCTGTCTATGCGCAATTCGCCGACGATCCGCGCTTTACCGTGGTGTTCCAGGAGAACCGGGGCCAGACCGCGACCTACGAGGCCGGTGTACGCCGCGCCACCGGCGACTATGTGTGCCTGCTCGACTCCGACGACCGGTTTCTGCCACACAAGTTGCGCCGCGTCGCGGCGCACATTGCCCTCCTGAAAGAGGAGCCGAACCAATTGTTCCTGTGCCATGACCTGTCGATCGACAGCACCGATGCATCCGACAACACCAACCGCCTGCCTCAAACTTGGTTCGACTTCGTCGGCGTGACCGGGCTGCCGGATCGTCTGACGCTCGACCTTGCGGTCACCCACTTTCCGTTTTCGATCCCGTGTGGGCTGGTCTTCTCGCGCGTGTTGGTCACGGAATGCCTGCAGGCCCTGCCCACCTGGGAGTTTCGGGGTGGCGCCGACGGCATCCTGTGCCCAACGGCACTGATCCGCACCGGGCGTGCGCACTATCTACGCGAAACGCTGGGCATCTATCGCATCCATGGAGCAAATGAATTCGCCAGCATCATCGAGGGCAAGTACATACCGCGTTTCAACCCGCACAACCGCGCGCCCAAGACACAGCGCTTCCTTGAACACTGGCTCGACCTGCAGGACAAGTCACCGCACGAACGCATGTTGGCGCTGCAATACCTGCGCGGCCGCGAACACCTGGTGCGCCGGTTGTCCGCTTCGCACCGGCTTGCCTCGCCCACTGTCTCGGTCGCGGTGCTTGGCGACGCCGACGACCCGGCCACTCGTGCGTCGATCACCGCCAGCCTGCAATCGCACGAACCGGTGACCGTTTTTGGCGCTTCGGCCCAAGGCGATACCGAACTGATGCGCCTGGCCCGGGCCTGGAAAGAACACCCGGCCGAATACATGGTGTTCCTGCGGGCGGGCGACCGGCTCGATCGCACCTTCGTCGAGCGCCATCTGTTCCTGCGCCAGCACGGCGCGCTGGTGGCGGCCAGCTGCAGCGACATCCGGCTGATTGGTTCCACCGGTTCGCTGGTGCACGCCGACGTGTTCGCCAACAGCGGCGCATGGAAACAACCGATCCAGCAGGTGCCGCCCCTGGCCACCAGCCTGCGCGACTGGGTTGCACCGCCAATGGCCGGTTGCATGCTGCGGCGCAGCGTGTTGCTCGACCGCCTGTTTGCCCATGCGCCATCGGCTTCGCCGGCGCTGCAGGCGGCCGGCTTCTGGCTGGTGATGCAGTTCGCTCACCATACCGGCGGCATATTGCGGCTACGTGAAACCTTGTCGAGTTGCTACTTGCGCGACGGTGCTTCCGCAAGCTACGGCTATCTGTCCGCCGCCAGCAGCGCCGACGGCAGCCTGATCCAGCCGCCGGTGGCCGAGGCTGTAGCCTGGTTCGGGCAGTTCTACCAACAGGAGCAGGAATTGTTACGCCAGTGGTTGCCCGAGGCCTGGCATCGGCGCTTTGCCGAGTGGCTGGGCGCGCACCAGGTGCGGGCACCGGCAGGCGCACGCCAGACGCCTTGAACGACGAAGGCCGCCGCACGGCGGATCCGTGCGGCGGCCTTGGCCATCCGGTATCGGCACCTGCGTCACCGCACGCACTTGGCCGACCTGTGCCTGGCGGGGTGGCCACGCTGACAGCGCAGCGGCCGCGGTTGGGTATCAGTCCTTGCGGAAGTCGTCGTGGCAGGCCTTGCAGGTTCCGCCCACCGGTCCGACCGCAGCCTTGATCATGTCGAGGTTGCCGGTTTTAGCGGCAACCAGCAACTTGACCGAGTCGGCATTGAGTTTTTCGCCGACCGACTTGAACTTGGCGGTATCGGTCCAGATCTCAGGCTTGGCCCCGGTCTCGCCTTTGTCGGATCCCGGCACGAACCCCGCCAGCGGCAAACGCGTCACCATCTCCAGCACCGTCGCGTTCTCAACCACCGCAGCCGCATCAAACGGAATCCTGCCGTTGGCCATTGCCGCGATACGCCCGAAGTGGCTGCCCTGCAGCGTCATCACCGCCTTGCGGTACTTGATCGCATCCTCCGGTTTGGCGAACTGAGCCTGGGCCGGTGCAGCAAGTGTGATTGCGGCGGCGGCGAGCACGAACGAGGCGAGAATTTTCATGAAGACTCCTGTGAGGGGGGGTGAACAACTGGCAACAACTGGCTGACGCTCGATAGAGCGCACGCGGCACAAAAAGTTCTATCGCAGTAGGGTTATTCGGGAAAACCCGGGGTCAGTTGCGCAACCAGGGTTCACGAGTTCGCGAACACCATCGCTTCCTGGTACATCCGGTCCAGGTCGCCCAATGACGCAATCACCGCGTCCAGGTCGCCGCCCAGGCGCTTTTCGATGAACAGGGGCAGCTCTTCCACCTGGGGATTGCCGCCGGCGCCGAACTTGAGTTTCTTGCTGATCTGGTTGGCCGCGAACACACAGGCGATCATCTCCGTGTCGCGCAGGTCTTCGCCGTGCTGGTGGCGGATCGTCTCCACCAGCGGCGCCGGAAAACGCCATTTTTCGACCAGCATGCCGCCCACCACCGCATGGTCGGTGCCGATGACCTCGCGCAAGGTCTGGTACAGCGAGACCTGGCCCCATTCGCTCATCATCAGCGCTTCGCGAAACTCCCTGGGCATGAACTGGGCAAACACCACCTTGCCGAAATCGTGCAGCAAGCCGGCAATGAAACAGTCGTTCGGGTCCACGTTGCCGACCCGCGGCGCCAGCATCTTGGCGATGTTGGCGGTGGTCAACGAGTGCAACAGGTATTCGTGGGCGTCGAATCCGGGCACCCCCTGCTTGGGCAACATGCCGATGGCTGCGATGCTCAGCGCCAGGTTCTTCAGGCTGTTGAAGCCCATGTACACCACGGCGTGGTTGATCGAGGTGATCTGCTTGGGCAGGCTGTAGTAGGCGGAATTGACGACCCGCAGGATCTTGACCGTGACCACCGGGTCATGGTCGATCACCCGCACCAGATCCTTCGGCGAGCAGTTCACGTCCCGGGTCAGTTCCAGAATTTGCTGCACGCTGCGCGGGAACGCCGGCATGCGGTCGACGGCGGCGGCGAGTTTCTGGGTCAGTTCGGGCGTCATGGTCACGAAGGGGCTGCGGCCCCCATTTTGGCAGCAGTGCAAGGCCGTGATGCATCGCCGGAGGGCCTGGCGAAGCCAGGGCTGGGGGCGCTCAGTAGTTCAATTGCGCCCGGCCGCCCTGCGCCGCCTCCTTGAGCGCCTTCATGATGATGCTGGTCGTCACGGTGGCGAAATAGCGCGCGCCCCAGGTGGCGTATGTCTCTTCGTCGGCTGGCGTCAACGCGAGAATGCCGGGGCATTTGCCGGCCGCGGCCACCGCCTTGAGCGTGGCTTCGATTGCCGCCTGCACCGGAGCCTCGTTCCAGCGGTTCTCGTGCCCCATGGCATGGGCC
>CAZADK010000386.1:0-4798 GCA_964483855.1 uncultured Rhodoferax sp. | reverse complement strand
GATAGATCATCGACCGCAGATCGTCATCGCAAGCAAGGGCTACAAGCTCCTTAATTAACGCCGTCTCGATCGGTGTAAGTTGCGGCCTGCCAACCGGAAGATGCATTTCCTGGGTGAGGCTGAAATCATGGAAGGCATCAAGCTGCACCACGAAATCTGCGTGCGCCCTCTCAAAAACTGCAGGCATTTCGAAAAGGGACTGCAGCTCTCGTTCGATGCTATGCCCCGGTTGATGCTGAAGAACGGCCTCTCGATCAACGGGCCTGAGCCAGGCCATCTCATGCAGCGCTTTCGCAGCCTGTAGCTCAGACCGGGATCTCGATCGCGACCAGTGCCGCAATCTGCTGCGCGACTATCGCGTATAGGTCCTGCTGAATTTCAGGCGCCTCGATCGACACGACGAGGCTGTACCTGGCCGCCCGCTCGAACCGCCCGTGGCTCGGGCGGTTTCGCCACCAGCCCATCGCAGGGAAGACTGCCAACTGTCCACGATTGGCGAGCGCCGCGGCGGTTCCACTCCAGCTGTCGCTGACGAGTGAGCCGCGTGCGCGCGTGCGCTCACCGACTGTCCAACCGGCGTCGGCGCCACCGACCGCGGGAAGGCCTTGTTCTTCTGCCACCGCCTGGGCGTTGATGCGGCCGCGAAAGGCCGCCTCGGTTTCCAAGGGGCGCCGCACCGCGAATCGCAGCGCGTGCGACTGGTACGCGTATTTGTCGATGCCGCCGCGCTCGCCGGGATTCGGCTCGATGAAGTACGAGAGCGTGACCCGAAGCGTCACTTCCGCGTCGCCCAACGCCTGTAGCTGCTCAGTCGGCCAGGGCAGGTCGTGCAGGTGCATATCGCGGGTGCGGACCGCCGAGCCAGTCTTCTGGTACGGTTGAAGCTGGTCCTGGACGATCAACGTGAGTGAGTTGCTCGCGCTGTACAACGCCCTCTCCAGACTGGGGACGCCGTAGCCGCAATGCCGGAGCAGTTGCCGCATGTTGGCCTGGTTGCGAAGCCCGTTCGGGGTGTATGCGTCGAGCATGGGCTGCGTCCATCGCGCCGAGTGGACCATCAGAGCTCGGATGGTCTCAGGCCAGAAGTCGGCATACGCGGCTTGGATCCGAGCGGCCATGCCCGCTGCCAGGGCAGTGGATGCACTCGTCGCCGAGCTCAACGTGAACAGGCGGTCGTGGGGTTTGTGGTTGGTTGTCAGAAGCGACAGGCTATCCATCTGGCTTGTGAAGCCAGCCCCATCGACCGCCGCATTACCGCCTTCCATCACGATGTCAGGTTTGAACGGCCAGCCTGTCTGCCAAGTCGATGATGTCGACGTGTACGGGCTCAGCCCACCGGCTGGCGCGATCGGGGTGTACTCGTGCCCGAAAACCTCAGAGATCGTCGTGAGCTCAGAGTACGCACCCACCGTGACCGCGTTCCAGGCCTGGCCAGGATCGTGCACCAAGTTCGTGGAGAGGCTGGCCGGGTAGTCACCCCAGGCATTGGGATCTTGTGTGTTCCCCGCGCAGAGTACAAATAGGCGCGGCGTCTCAGCCTGGCACTCGTAGTCGCAGGCGAGCCGGTCGACCTCTGCAGACCACGACGAAGGGCGCCCTCGATCGCGGCCGTCGGTGGACGACACTGCCATCGCGAACACACGGCGCCGATCCTGGGCGGTAATTTCAACACGCGCTACGGCTTCCGCCGTTATCGCGCCGTAGGACTGGCCGTCGTTGCCGCCTGGTCCCTGCAGGATCTTCACAGACTCGAGGCGATGCGGCACGGACAGCGCGCCATCGTCCGAAAGCGCCGGTGTCAGGTCACCGAACAACGCCAAGCCGGCCAGTTCGGTGCCATGACCATTGGCATCATCGGGTCCCCAACCAGGCTCCACGGTGTGGCGGTCGCCGTCGTCGACCATCGGAGCCAACAGTGGGTGCCCATGATTGACGCCGGTGTCCAGCAAAGTGACGTACGAGTTGCCCGCATGCTGCGGCATGAGACGGCCTTTCAGGTTCCCGCCCCAATCAGCTTCTTCCTCCAACGGGAGCGCAGCAAAGAACTCGGCAGTCGTCTTCGCTCGACGCAGTTCGGCCACCATGTTCAGGACCAGCGAGGACTGAAGCAACTGCGCCTTGCTGCTGTGCATCTGCACGACCGAGCGCTCCGGAAAGTGCAGCGCTCGCTCCCGTACGAGCAGACCCGCCATTTCACCTACCTTGCGGAAGTCAGCAATGACCTGCGGTCGGTTGTCGCCGGCGGGAAGCCAAGCTTCCCACCAGATTTCCTCGGCGTCGTTGGCTGGCAGCGCCTCGGCGCTGTCCGTCCACAGAGAATCGAATGTGGCGACCCGCACCGAGCGGATCGCATCGATCAACGACTGGTTGTCAAGCAAACGACCGCCGGCACCGGTTCGGTGTTCTGCATAGGCCTCGATCAGCTTTTCAAAGTGCTTCAGCTTGCCCTGGGGCACGAAAACGGTAGCCAGCACCTGGTTACCTTGCTTTCGTACATTCATGAGTTCAATGCCCTGACGATCGCGGGCCAGGCTCTCGGCCGCCAACTCAACACCCTGTTGGCTCTCGAACTCGATCTGGATGCCGATCGCTGTCTGCACTTCCGCGGCCGTCTGCTCGGCCACGCGCTGAAGCTGAGCCGCCTCTACCTGTGCAAACTGGACGCGCAGCTCCTGCGCGTGTTGCACACGCGGCTGAGGCGGTACGGCAGCCTTGACGACGACAGCCTTTTTGGCGGTGTATCCCTCAGTGGAGCGCGTGTCATGGGGAAAGAGATGCGGGCGCCGCTGTTGGTCCTCGGTGGCCATGCAAAATGACGCGCTTACTCTTTGCTACCGGCGGTGCGCCTGCGCACAGCCTGGCGCTGCTGCAGCAGGGTGCGCAACGCTTCGGCCGGGACGATCTCCTGATCGTGCATCACGGCCTCTTTGACCGCGTCGTCAATCGCTCGCGCGATCTCCGCATGGCTCAGGCCGATTGCCTCTGTTGCCAGGTCTGTGAGGTCCTTCTTCGACTTGACGTAGACGGCCAAGCGCATCCGCAGCTGCGCCTGCACCTCCGCAGTCGACGGCACGTGGTATTCGACCACGTCGTCGAAGCGCCTGAAGAGCGCTTCGTCAAGAATGTCCGGGTGGTTGGTCGCGGCGACGATCAAGCTGTTGGAATCGTCCTGCTCGATCATGAGTAGGAAGCTGTTCAAGATCCGGCGGATTTCGCCCACGTCGTTCGCCATTCCACGCTGGCTGCCAATCGCATCGAACTCGTCGAAGAAGTAGACGCCTCGCGTGGACGCCACGGCGTCGAAGACTTGACGCAGCTTCGCCGCTGTCTCCCCCATAAACTTCGTGATGAGCGCGTCCAGACGAACCACGAACAACGGGATGCCGAGTTCGCCAGCGAGCGCCGAGGCGGTCATCGTTTTGCCGGTGCCCGACGGGCCAACGAGTAGCAGCTTGCGCCGCGGGTGCAGGCCGTGGCTGCGCAACTTCGCCAGGTGTCTCTGTTCCTTGAGCACGCGTTGCAGGCTTTGCTGCAACGACTCGGACAGCACCATGTCGCTCAACCGGCGCGAAGGGTAGGAAACGCTAAGCAGCCCCGCAAGCTCGCCTTTCGGCCTCGCGATCGGGATCGCGTCAGCCGTGTCGCCGGCGTTGCGGCGTGCCTTCGCGGCATCGATGAGTTCGCGCAGCTCTTCGGCCAGCTTTCCGTGACCCTGCTTCGCCTCATGGGCGGCCATCTGCATGGCCACCGAGTAGAAATGGCGATCGTCGCCCTCCGCGTGAGAACGCAACAATGCTTTGAGTTGATCGCCGTTTGCCATGATCACCCCATTGTCACTCACTCCAGGGGGTCTGCCCAGTCGCCGTGCGAAAGGCCGCTTCCAGGGCTTCCAGTCAATGGCTTCTTGTGGCCGGGAGCGCCAATTCCCGGCGCCTCCAGATTGCTGTCACTTGGCCAACTAAGCCGTGCGGCCAAGGACAGCTTACTGGCGCGACCTCGTAATCACGCTGTCGGCCACGACCCGACTTCGGATCTAGCGAAGCCGATGTCGCCTAAAGGCTGAATGGAGTCACTCGGGGAGGACTTCCTGCACGACAGCGGCTACCGTCAACGGCCATTCGACGGTCGGCATTGCGTATGACCGCTTCACGCTCCAGACCGGGTACTCGGGCATCATTGACCTCGGACCGGCAGCGAACGACCGGATGGGCTTAAGGCGAGCTGCCACTATCGATCCGTAGCAACCCGCAACCGATTTTTGATCGACAGACCGGTGCACCTTGAATGCAGACGCTGCTTGGTGCCCAATGTATGCCCGCTGCAACGCAGTCCTGAGTGATGTCACCTGCGCGCCACCGACTCTCGCATTGACGCTAAGGGGCTGCGGCTAGAACGCGACGCAGTATTGAGTTTGATGCTTCGCACGCCGGCATACCTTCTCCGGGAGTGGCTCTATTCCAAGGGCAGCGGATCGGCAAGGCCCGGCACACACGCTGGAACCTGCTGCTCGCGGCTTGCAAAAACTTCGTAGTAAAACGCAAGCTGGTGCTTTCTCGATGCAGCACATGTGTCAGAAAGCTCTGGAGCCCTGAAACCCTGTTGGGGGTACACGCCGTACATCTAACGTAACTGCGGCATGATTCGGCGCGCAAGATGTGGTCGGCCATGGAGTTAGGCGTGCCGCGGCTGACCGATCAGGACCCCTTCGCTTCGCCCTGGGTAAAGTGCCAAGCAAAGCAGCCTGCAGTCCATGAGGCACACGCGTAGCATCGCCAAAGGACTCGCCGGGCCTGGAGTC